>JBJMGZ010000411.1:0-6006 GCA_045807605.1 Thermoanaerobaculia bacterium
AGGCAAGTTGGAGCTGCTGGCCGTCACGCCTGGGGAAGCCGGCGAGCCCGACATGGTGGTGGGCCGGCTGAGCGCAGGCTCGTTGCCCCCCGGCAGCTATCTGCTGAAGCTGCGTCTGGGGGATCACTTCCATTCGGAGCCCCGCGCGCAAGCCGTAACTTTGAGGCCTTTCCGGATCTCGTCGGTCGTATCCCGCTAAGCTCGAAAGGAGACATCGCGTGACGTCAACCCGCCTCAGGTTCTGCTGGATCGTCGCCCTGGCCAGGTTCGCTCTGATGGCCGGCCCTGCCGGCGGAGCCGGCGAAATCGGCGATACCCAGGCCCAGACGCCTTCGGTCTCCACCGACATCTCCGTGACGCTCGTGGAGATCCCGGTCGAGGTCACCAAGGGCGACGAGCCGGTGCGGGGGCTCACCGCGGCCGACTTCGAGGTGAGGGAGGGCAAGCGCGTCCTGCCCATCGTCTCCTTCGAGATCGTCGACCTGGAGGCACCGCGGGCGCCGGACGCTCCACCGCCCCCTCCCGCCGCCCGCCGTTACGTGCTGTTCCTCTTCGACTTCGCCAACAGCGACCGCAATCTGCTGGAGCAGGGCATCGCCGCCGCCCGCACGGTCCTGGCCGAAGGGCTCGACCCGCGCGACCTGGCCGGCGTGGCACTCTACCTTCCGACCGGCGAGCTGCCGGTGCTGCTCAGCTTCACCACCGACCGCGCCACGGCCATGCGGACGATCGACGGCCTTGAAGGCCTGTTGAACGGCAAGATCCCGGAAAAGGGCGGTCCGCTCGATCCGCTGCGATTGACCGGCATGGACTCCCGCACCCTCCTCAACCGGGTCTGGAAGATCGAGGAGCGCAACGTCGCGCAGGAGCTGCTCGCGGACCTCGCCGGCGGGGGCGACAGCAGGGGAGGGGCGCTGCAGGCGGAGATCCTCGGCGACTCGGCCAGGTTGCATCAGGCCAGCCTGGAGGCCCGCGCGAGCGCCCACGTGATCACGATGGCCGATGCCATGGAGGGCCTCGTCAGGGCCCTGCGGTCCGTGGAGGGGCGGAAGTACCTGGCCTTCTTCAGCCAGGGATTCAACCCGGGGCTCATCAACAAGCCGGCGTCCGTGGCATCGCCGAGCATGGGCGGCGCCGACATTCTCAAGAAGCTGGGGGAGACGTTCGAGGAGCTGCGGCGCTCGGGCTGGGTCCTGCACGGCGTGGACATCGCCGGCGGGAAGCGCGGCTCGCTGTCCGCCGACAGCCTCTTCTACATGGCGAACGAGACCGGCGGCAAGCTGATCGAGGGGACCAACGACCTCGCCAAGGGGTTGGGCCAGGCCATGCGCCGCAGCCTCCACAGCTACCTGGTGAGCGTCCAGGTCGACGACATCCCGTTCGACGGCGCCTACCACAAGCTGGAGGTGCGGCTGCGCAATCCCGACAAGGGCGTCCGGCTCCACCATCGCGGCGGCTACTTCGCGCCCCTGCCTTTCCAGCGCCAGGACGACGTGCGGCGCCTCGCCGACGCGGCCCGGCTCGTGATGGGGGACGAGGAGACCGACGAGCTGCGCGTCCAGGCGGTGGCCGTGCCGCTGCGGTCCGGCGGCGAGACCACGCCGGTGGCGGTTCTGCTCGAAGTGCGGGGGGACCGCCTCCTCGCCTCCGGCAGCTCCAGGGTCGGCATCGAGGCCTATGGCTACGCGCTCGACGAGACGGGGAGCAGCCGCGACTTCTTCGCCCAGTCCGTGGACCTGGACGTGGCCAAGGTCGGCAGCCGGCTCGCCCAGGGCGGTGTGCGCATCCTCGGCCGGCTGGAGCTGCCCCGGGGCGAGAACCGGCTGCGGGTGATGGTGCGCGACCGGGGCGACGGCCGCACCTCCCTGCTGACGATCCCGCTGAAGATCCCGCTCGGTCTTGCGGAATCGGCGGACCACATCGACGCGCTCTTCCTGCCGCCGGCCGAGGACCCCTGGATCCTGGTCCGGCCGGCGGAATCGGAGCTGGATCTCCACGGCCGGTCCGTGGTGCCGGCGGCGCAGGCGACGCTGCCGGCTTCCGGCGAGGCGCAGCTCCTGATCGTGGGCCACGGCCTGGCCGGCGGAGTGCTCGACAGCCTCATCCTGAACGCCGAAGGCAAGCCCGCGGCGGGCGGCAAGGTCGAATTTCTGACCGTCACGCCGGGGGAGTCCGGAGAGCCCGACCTGGTCGTGGGCCGCCTGAGCGCGGGCTCGCTGCCGCCCGGCAGCTATCTTCTGGAGCTGCGCCTGGGAAGTCAGCTCCGGGCCCGGGCCGTGACCTCGCGGCCCTTCCGCGTGGCGGCCTTACCACGGTAATACAGGCGGTAGAGCAGAAGGACGACAAGGACGAGAAGGACGGCAGGGACGACGAAGAGCAGTCCCTGTCGTGCTTTTTCCGAGCGCTTCAGCACCACCTCTGCCGGCTTGTTGGGCTGCACCACGGAGAGCGCAGTTGCCTTGCCTTCGGCTACCTCGAAGACCAGGGCCAGCCCGGGCGCCATGCCGTCTCCCTCCCAGCGGAAACGGGTGGGCGAGGTGGGGATCAGCCGGGCAGAGGGGAACGGGGTACCTTGCAGGATGGAGACACGCAGGCTGTCTCCCTGCAGCTCCACCTTGAGCGCCATGCCCATCTCCTCGTTGGCGTAGGAGCCCCGGAGCCGCTCGAGGTCGGCCTGGGCGACCCGCACCTCAGGCTGCTCGAAGTCCGGCCGCCGCATGCGGGCAAGGCAGGCGGTATCGAGCTTCTCCGCCGTTCCAGCTGCGATGAACGCGGCGACCAGGCTATGGACGCAGTCGCCGCCATGCATCCCCTCCAGGTAGTGGGAGCCGTCCGGGACGACCACGCGGCGCGCCCGCTTCAGGGTGCGGGCGACCCGCTCGCCGTAGGAGGGCGGCGTGGCCGGATCGCGCTCCCCCGAGATCAGCAGGGCCGGCACGTCCGAGACGACCGGAGCCTGCAGGTCCGGCCCGAGATCCCGGATCGGCCACCCCTCACAGGCGGCCTTCTGGCGCCGGATGCGGAAGTCCCCGAGGAAGGTGCCGGCCACAGCCGGCGCGATCTCACCGTCGCGGATCAGGGCCACCTCCTCGGCGCAGCTGACCGACTGGAAGAAGCCCTCCGCCATGCCGCTCATGTCGCTCCCATGCAGAAAGGCCAGCCGGGCCAGGGGCTTCCAATCCCCCTGGGCGGCCTCATGGATCTCCAGCGGCAGCAGCGCGGCCTCGATCGGCGAATAGAGCATGTAGCGCAGGGTCTGGGCCAAAGCGTCCGGCCCCAGGCGCAGCTCGACGGGCCGGCGGGTCGGCGGATCGATCACCCTGACCCGCACCGGGTCCGCGGACACGCGGCGCAGCACGGCGGCCAGCTCCTCGCGGAGCTTCGGGTAGGCGCCGCCGCAGGCCGGGTCCCCCTCGCACTCGGCGATCAGGCTGTCGAGCGCCTCCTGGGAGGAGCGGGCCATGCCCAGCAGGTAGCCGGGGACTACGACACCTTCGAGCGTGGCGGTCCGCACGCTTCCTGGATGCCGCCGCAGATAGCTCAGCACCGCGTGCGTGCCGTAGGAGACGCCGATCAGGTTCAGCGGGCCGTAGCCGAGAGCGGTGCGCACCTCCTCGACGTCGTCGACCGCGGCATCGGTGGTGTACCAGGAGAGATCCACCTCCTTTTGCAGGCGGTCGCGGCAGGCGCGGATCTTGTCCGTGGGCAGGAAGTCGTCGAGGAATCCCTGGCTGCGCGCCGCTCCTCCGAGCTCCGTGCAGAAGAGCCCGCCGGACATGCCGGTCCCCCGCAGGTCGACGAGGAGCAGGTCGCGCTTCCCCTGCAACAAGCCGAGCTGCCGGGCCATGGAGAGCCCCACGGGGATCGAGGCCTCTCCCGGTCCGCCCGCGAAATACGTGATCGGATCGGGGAGGCGGCCGGTATCCGCGGCGGGAGCGGCCGGGATCACCACGATCCGGAGCGGGATCTTGCGGCCCGTGCGGGCAGCCCGGTTCTCGAACACCTCGTAGGTTCCGCAGCGCGCCTCCGGAGGCATTCCCTGCTCCTGGCAGCGGGTGAGCTCGGGCCGGCGCGGCGGCTCCATCGCAGATCCGGGCACGACGGAACCGAGAAGACCGAGGATGGGGAAGACGGCGAACGGATATCTCATGACACACTCCTCCCGTAAGGGATTCGAAACCCTTTCGTCGAATCGACCGGTTTGTCGTGTACCTAGCCCGGGGACGGCACCAGCTCGGTCTTTTGCAGCCGCCAGCCGGCGGCGCTCCTGCGGAGCTCTTCCATCTCTTTCCAGTAGCTCTCGATCGTCCCGCGGCCGTCATCGCTCAGACGGACGAGGGTCTGGGTCTTCTTGTTCACGAACCGCTTCTCGGTCTCGACCAGCCCCGCCTCCTCGAGCTTCGAAAGATGCGAGGAAAGATTCCCCTTGGTGA
This sequence comes from Thermoanaerobaculia bacterium, assembly GCA_045807605.1. GTDB lineage: Bacteria > Acidobacteriota > Thermoanaerobaculia > Multivoradales > UBA5704 > DATMER01. The sequence continues at coordinate 4,434 of JBJMGZ010000411.1, forward strand.
GGCCGGTGATCCGCTGCAGGAACAGGAAGTCGGCGCGCTCGCAGGCCGAGAGCGCCGTCAGGATCGACAGGCGGGCGGGATCGTGGACCCGCCGGTCCAGGTTCGCGATCTGCTCGAACGGGGTGGCGTTCATCGCGCAAGCACCCGGACGAGCTGCCAGTGATCGAGAAGGCCCGCCAGGACCAGCGAAGAGCCGCAGACGAGCAGGGCCACTCCGAGATGGACGGCCTCCGGCGCGAACCAGGGTCCGAGGGCGGAGAGCGCGGACAGCAGGAGCCCGATCCCCAGGTGGTAGCCCTGGGACGGGCGCTGCCCCCGCAACCACCAGGTGCCGAGGAAGAAGACGCCGCAGAGGCCATAGAGCATCTGGATGAGCATGGTCCTGGTCATCGCCGGATCGCCGCTCCAGGAGACGACCTCGGAGTCGATCGTGACCCAGGGCGGCCAGAAGAGGAGCTGAAACAGGATGAACACAGCGCAGGTCAGGCCTCCGAGGAGCACGATACGCGGCACGGTGGGGATCACCGGCCGAGGCCGATGCGCCGGCCCCTCTGCCGTGAGGAGAAAGGGCGAGAGCTCCGCGACCGGCTCGGCGAAAGACGGCTCGGCCTCGCCGAAGGTGTTTCTGTAGTACCGCCCCGCGCCGAGGAGGAGAAGGCAGGCTCCCGCGAACGACGCCGCCCGAAGGACCATCAGCGGCAAGCTCGTGAAAGAGGTCAGGCCTGCCCCGCTCAGGATCAGGAGCCCCACGGGAACCAGGCGCCGCAAACCCTGAAGGTCGTTGAAGCGCCGGGTGACGAAACGGATCCGGTCCAGGTCCTGGATCTCCACATTGGCCTCCTTTTGCCAACTGGTCTGTCCCACAAACCAAGTATGGACCCGGACGGTAGCACCTGTCAACCGGTTTCTGCCGCAAACCAGTTCATCACGGATTTAGCGAACCGGTCGGGCTCCTCGAAGAACGGCTGGTGTCCGCTCTTCTCGAAGAGCTCGAACGTGGCATTGGGGAGCCTGGCCGGGATGCTCTCCCAGAGGGTGTAGGGGACGACGTAGTCATGGCGTCCATGGGCGAGGAAGAGGGGCACGCGCAGTGAGCCCGGATCGGCGGCGACGTCCCATGCGGGCGCGAGCGTCTTCAGGATGTGGCCGAGGAGCTGCGGCCTGGAGACCGCCCCCGCGAACAGGGGAGCGGCGTCGAAGCGCGCGTCGAAGAACCGCATCGGCGTCTGGGCGAGGAGGCCCTGCATCAACGGCGCGCCCGCGGGCAGCGCGGCCAGGTTCTCGCGCAGGATCCGCTTGCGCTCCTCCGACGCATCCTCCTCGAAAAAGGCCTTCGCGTCCGCCGCGATCCGGGCCATGTCGCCGTGGGGCGGCGCTCCGGCCGTGATCACGTGCGAGACGCTGCCGGGGCGGCGCCTGCCATATTCGATCGCGAGCACGCCCAGAATGGAGTGTCCGAAGACGGCGATCCGCTCGACCCCGAGATCGAGCCGGACCGCCTCCAGGTCGTCGGCGAGCAGGTCGAAGGTGAGATCGGTGGGCTCGCCGGTCGACTGTCCGCTCCCCCGCAGGT
>JBJMGZ010000412.1:0-9886 GCA_045807605.1 Thermoanaerobaculia bacterium
GTACCGAGGCCCAACTCATCTCCGAAATATTGTGCGGGAACGAATCGTCATCGTCGACGATGAGCCGGGAGTGCGCCGGCTCCTCAGGGCCCATCTGTCGTGCCTCCCCTATGAAACGCTGGAGGCCCGCGACGCGGCCGAGGCCATGGCTTTCCTCGCCGAGGCCCCCAGGCCCGCTCTCGTCCTGTCCGACATCGAGATGCCCGGCCTCTCCGGCGTCGAGCTGCTCAAGCGCCTCAAGGAGCTCGATCCCATCCTCCAGGTCGTCATGGTCACCGGCCTCCAGACCCTGGAGACCGTGCGCCTGTGCCTGCGCGAGGGGGCCTACGACTACATCGTCAAGCCGTTCGATCCCGACGACCTCCTCAACACGGTCGAGCGCGCCCTGGAGCGCGCCCGGCTGATCCGCCAGAACGAGGAGTACCAGATCAACCTCGAGCGCATGGTGCTCGAGCAGACCGTCGAGATCCGCCAGACCCGCGACATCGCGCTGCTCACCCTGGCCAAGCTCGCCGAGTCGCGCGACCATGGCACGGGCCAGCACCTGGAGCGCATGGCCGCCTACAGCCGGCGTCTCGCCGAGGAGCTGGCCGAGGGTCCCTACGCGGGGAGTATCGGAACGGCCTTCGTGGAGCACTTATACAAGTCGAGCCCTCTTCACGACATCGGGAAGGTGGGCATCCCGGACTCGATCCTCCTCAAGGCCGGGCCGCTGACCGAGGAGGAGAGGAGCGTCATGCGGCGCCATCCCGAGATCGGCGGGGATACGCTGCGCTCCGTGGTCGAGCAGTTCCGGGGCAATACGTTCCTGACCATGGGGATGGAGATCGCATACAGCCACCACGAGCGCTGGGACGGCGGGGGCTATCCGTACGGCCTCTGCGGGGACGAGATCCCCCTCGCCGCCCGCATCGTGGCGGTCGCCGACGCCTACGACGCGATCACCAGCCGGCGGCCGTACAAGGGCGCGTTCGGCCATGAGGAGGCGGTGCGGCGCATCGAGGCCGACCGCGGCGCCCATTTCGATCCGGTGCTCGTGGACGCGTTCCTGGCGTGCCATGCGCACTTCGAGGACATCCGGGGACGGCTCACCGATCCGGCGTCGGGCATCTTCCGGATCGTGGACCTTCCCCGGTCCGGTTCGCTGTTATCGGGGCACTGAGCCCCTTTTCTATTCGAGGGGGTGGGTTTGGAGACTTTGCAGAAGGAGAGCCTCGTCCGCTGGGAGTCGGGCCGGTCGAGCGACGGCCGCAGCTCTCCGCGGCGGCGGACTCTCGCCCGCGTCCGAGTGTTCGAAGGGCCCGCCGTGGGCGAGGAGCCCTCCGGCATAGGGATCATCGCCACCGATCTCTCGGCCGACGGCGCCTTCCTGCGCAGCGCCCGGCCATCCTCCGCGGAGCTCGGCGGGCGCGTGCGCCTCAGCCTCGAGATCCCGACCGATCCGCAGCCCATCGATCTCACGGCCCGCATCGTCCGCGTGACGCGCGACGGCATCGGCGTGCGCTTCGAGGAGGTCTCGGCCCGCGACCGCGCCCGCCTGCGCGGCTATGCCGGCTTCTACGAGATGGACGAGGCCATCGTCCGCGTGCAGCGCACCCTGGGCGACGTGATCCCCGGCAATCTCCTCCCGCTCGGTGAGCGCTCGGAGGTGGAGTCCATCCTGCGCTCGGCCGTGGAGCGGTCGCTGCCCATGACCGCGGTGCTGCCCGGACCCGGCTTCAAGCCCCGGACCTGCCGTTTGCTGGCGTTCGAGACAGGCGCTCCGGATGAGGACACCGGGGATCTTCTGCGCCTGGACCTGATGCTGCTCGTGGACCGCGTGGTCTACCTGGCCTTTTCCGATCCGCCGCTCCATTACGCGTTCGAGGCGATCGTGGCCGAGCCGGGGAAGCATCCGCTGCTCCTCCTGCCGGAGCGCATCTATCTCACCGAGCGCCGCACGGAGCGCCGGTCGCTGCGGCCGGACAACGCCTGGTGCGAGCTCGCGGCTCCGCATGCTCCGGGCGGACGGCTCCGCCTGCCGCTGCTCGACCTGGGGGAGGGCGGCGCGTCCGTGCGGCTGCCCGCCCATGCCGCGTGGGTCCCCGGCGCTCACCTGCCGCCCTTCACGCTGGAGGTGGGGACCGAGCGCCGCCGCGTTCCGGGCGCGACCGTGCGCTACGTGGCTCCGGCCGACGACGGCACCCTGCGCGCCGGCCTGCGCTTCGGCGGCGAGGTGGACCGCGACACGTTCCAGGACCTGAAGCGGCACGAGCTCAAGGGCGGGCTCGGCTCGCGCTTCACGCGCACCGTCTCCTTCGTCGGCGGCCGCGCGCGCCAGCAGATGGCGAAGCTCCTGCGCCGGCCCGACCGGCGGACCGCGGACGGCGTCGAGGTGGTGCGCTACCGCAACCGCTCGGGCCAGGCGGTCGCCGGGATCGTGGACGCCAACTTCGACACGTCGGACCCGGATGCCCGGCCCGACGTCGCGGTGGTGATCGCGCCGGCCATCCTCAAGCGCAAGGAGGTGTTCGGCCTGCTGGCGCGGACGATCGTGGACGATCTCGGCAGAGACGGGAAGAAAGTCGCGGTGCTGCGCTTCGATGCCTCGCACATCGTGGGCGAGAGCGCCATGGACCCGCGCCTGGTGGCCGAGGGTCGGCCCTACTACCACTGGACGTTCGGCCACCTGGGGCACGACATCGAGGCCTCTCTCCAGTACCTGGAGCGGCGCTTCCGGCCGGCGAAGCGGGTGCTGGTGAGCGTGTCGCTCTCGGCCATCCCGGCGCGCAAGATCGTGCTCGATTCGCGCACCGCTCCCGTGGACCTCTGGGTCGCTCCCTACGGCTGCCCGGACGCGCAGGACGTCATGAAGAACTATCTCGCCGGGCTCGACCTGTTCGACGCCTATCGCAAGGGCGAGGGGCCGGAGACGATCCTGATCCACGGCCGGCCGATCCGCGGCAGCTCGCTCTACGGTCATGCCATGGAGTCGGGCATGGCGTTCCTGGAGGATGCGCGGCGCGACCTGTCGCAGATCCGGGTGCCGGTGGTCTGGATCCTCGGCACGTACGACTGCTGGGTGACGCGCTCGCGGGTGCGGTCGCTGCTCGACGCTCCGGGCGGCGGCGTGCGCGAGGTGTTCGAGTGCGCCACGGGGCACGTGCTCAAGACCGGGGCCGAGGCGATCGAGCTGTTCAAGCTGGTGAGCGAGTCGATCTCGAAGCACCTGTTCCGCTCGGACCGGCCGGCGCGCGATCCGGACCTCGCCCGCTTCGCCAGCCAGAGCGAGGCCGAGTGGTCGCGGGTGCGGCGCCAGGAGCTGGGCGACGCCGAGGGGTTCTGGAAGGAGCACCTGCTCGGCGCGCCGGGCGATGACGTCGGTTACGACATCCTCCTGGAGCATCCCGAGTACCCGCTCTTCCTGGCGCGCCAGGTGGAGCTGCTCGATCCGCGGCCCGGCGAAGACATTGCCGACTTCGGCTGCGGCACGGGCAATCTCGCGATCGCCATGCTCGACGCCTACGCGCCGAACAATCTTTCCACCGGAGGACCGGCTTCGATCACCTACCTCGACCTCGTGCTCGAGGGGGTCGAGCGCACCGCGGAGAAGATCCAGGCCTGGTTCGCGGCGCGCGGCGTGCCCACGCCGGTCTGCCGCGGAGTGGTGGCCGACCTGGAGGTCTCCCGCTTCGCGGCCGTGGCCGACTTCCTGAACGGCCGGCTGCACGGGATCGAGGGGCTGGTGGAGCGGGTGGAGGGGCTGGCGCTCGCCACGGCGCGCAAGGTCGCGGCGCGCTACGGCAAGGAGATGCACGCGATCCTGCGCGGCTCTCCCGAGGGGCCGGCGCGCGTGCGGGAGCTCTGCCCGGAGCTCGACGAGCGCGAGGCCGAGGTGGTGCTGGAGCTCGGGCGGGCGGCGCGCTTCCTGCTCGGCCGCACCCGCGCCGAGGACCTGCGGCCGGGCGCGGCGATCTCCGGCGTGGCCGGCTCGGCGCGCGACCTGCGCTTCCAGCACCTGCGCTTCGGCGACGCGAGCGCCCGCCTGGAGCTCGACCTCCCCGACGGCGCCTTCCACCGCATCGGCTGCTCGCTCGTCGTGCCGTACCTCTACGATCCGCTGGCCATGCTGCGCGAGATGCACCGGCTGCTGCGGCCCGGCGGCACGCTGGTGGTCTCCTCGATCCTGCCGAACTTCGATCCTTCGAAGCTCTACACCGAGGGAGTGGACATCCTGGCGAGACAGGCGGAGGACGGGGACGCCCTGGCCGGGCGTAAAATGGAGGCGTTGCGGCACTACGGCAACATGGTCAGCCGATTGATCGAGCTGGAGGAGGACGGGCGCTTCCGGTTCCTGGACCGGGCGGCGCTGACCGCGCTGGTGAGCGAGGCGGGCTTCGCCCGGGTGCACGCCTTCCACGCCTTCGGCTCGCCGCCCACCGCCATCCTGGTGCGGGCAGAGAAGTAGAATTGGCGCATCCCGATCTGGACTCGCGGCGCTCCCCCCGGCTCGCCGGGTTCGAAGCGGCCTTCCGGGAGGAGACGCGGCAGCTCTTCCTGGAGCGTGCCCGTTTCCTCCTCAAGACCACTCTCGTCCTCTATCCGGCCTTCTGGTTCCTCGACCTGGCCATGGCGCCGGCGAGGGCCGGCGGCTTCCTGCAGATCCGGGCCGCGGTCTGCGTGCTCTACCTGATCTCGCTGGCCGTGGTGTACTCGCGGCACGCCGGGCGCCTGGCCCAGCCGCTGGTCATGCTCTCGGCCCTGGCGTCGGCGGCGGGCATCTCGATCATGTCCAACCAGCTCGGCGGCTATGCCAGCAACTACTTCGCCGGCAACATGATCGTGCTGTTCGTGATCGGCACGTTTCTGCCCTGGGAGCTGGGGCCGGCGGCGCTCCTCTCCGGCCTGATCATCGCCACGGACCTGGGGCTCAACCTCGCGGCCGGCGGCCCGTCGCGCGCCATGGTGGGGCCGCTGTTCTTCCTGCTCGGCTCGGCCGTCTTCACCTGGCTCGCGAGCCTGTCGAGCCGGCGCACCCGGCGCCGCGATCTGTCGCTGCGGCTGCGCCTGGAGACGGCGAACGAGGAGCTCAAGGAGCTGGACCGGGCCAAGAGCCGCTTCTTCGCCAACGTCACGCACGAGCTGCGCACGCCGCTCACGCTGCTCCTCGGTCCGCTGGAGACGCTGCTCGGCGAGGCCGCCGAGGAGGGCAACCCCGAGCGGCAGCGGCTGCTCCAGTCGATGATCACCAACGCCCACCGGCTGCTGCGCCAGGTGGAAGCGCTGCTCGAAAGCGCCCGGCTGGAGTCGGGCCGCCTGCGCCTGGAGCCGGAGCCGGGAAACGTGGGGGCGCTGCTCGCCGAGCTGGTCGCCGCCGCGGTCCCGCTCGCGGAGCGCCGCGGGATCGAGCTGTCCTCCGAAGACCTGGACGCGCTTCCGGACGGCACGTTCGATCCGGAGAAGGTCGAGATCATCGCGTCGAACCTCGTCTCGAACGCGCTCAAGTTCACGCCGCGGGGAGGCCGGGTGACGGTGCGCTCGGTGGGCTCGGACGAGGGCTGGGTCGCCTTCGAGGTGGAGGACAGCGGCCCGGGCATCCCGGCCAAGGAGCTGGAGCGCATCTTCGACCGTTTCCACCAGGTGGAGGGCACGTCGTCCGGCACGGGGCTGGGACTGGCTCTCTCGCGCGAGCTGGCGCGGCTGCATGGCGGCGACGTCCTGGTGCGCAGCGAGCCCGGGCAAGGGTCGAGGTTCCGCGTGGAGCTGCCGCGCGAGGCGCGGGCGCAGGCCGAGCGCCGCCGCCAGCCGCGGCGCCGCGAGGACCAGCTCGCCCTGGCCCGCGCCGAGGCCCTGACCGTGCGCGAGGTTGCCCGGCGCTCCCAGCGCGAGACCCTGCTCGCCGACGTCGAGCTGCCGCGCCTCCAGGGGCAGGGCCGGCAGCCGTCGCCGGCGACGCCCGCGGGCGCGCCGCGCATCCTCCTGGTGGAGGACAACGACGAGCTGCGCGATTTCGTGGCCCGGCGGCTCGCGGCCGGTTACCAGGTGGAAGAGGCGAAGGACGGCGAGGCCGGCCTCGCGGCGGCCCGGCGGACGACGCCGGACCTGATCGTCTCCGACGTCATGATGCCGGGCATGGACGGCCACGAGCTCTGCCGGCGGCTGCGCGCCGATCCGGGCCTGGCGACCGTGCCGGTGATCCTCCTGACGGCGCGGGCGGGCTCCGACGCCATCGTGGAGGGGTTGGAGGTGGGGGCGGACGACTACGTGGTCAAGCCATTCGCCCTGCGCGAGCTCGAAGCGCGCATCGCCGCCCATCTGCGGGCGCGCGAGACCGAGCGCCAGCTCCACGAGCGCGAGAGCCGGCTGGTGGCGATCGGGCAGATGACGAGCTCGGTGGTGCACGACCTGCGCAACCCCCTGACCCTGCTCAAGGGCTACGCGGACCTGGCGCACAAGCTGGCCGTGCGCGGCGGCGAGAGCGTCATCGCCGAGGAGCTGGAGCAGGTCAAGGCCGCGTCGGACCGGCTGCGGCGGATGATCGAGGAGATCCTGGACTTCGCGCGCGGCGGCACGCCGACGCTCGTGCTGGAGACGCTGCCGGCCCGCGCCTTCCTCGACGAGACGCTGACCCCCCTCGCCGCCGACCTGGAGGAGCGGGGGATCGCCACCGAGGTCCACCTCAGGCTCGACGATGATCTCAAGGTCACGCTGGACCGGGACCGGATGCAGCGGGTCCTGGAGAACCTCCTCAGGAACGCCCGTGAGGCGGTGACGGGGGGGCCGGGAGCCCGACGGGTCTTTCTGCGCGCCTGGGTGGAAGAGGGCGACGGGCTGGCGATCCGGGTCGCGGACACCGGCCCGGGCATCGCGCGCGAGCTGGCCGGCCATCTCTTCGAGCCGTTCGCCACCACCGGCAAGAAGCAGGGGACCGGCCTCGGCCTGGTCACGGTGCGCAACCTGGTCAAGGCGCACGGCGGCGAGATCCGCGTCGAGACCCCTGCTCCCGAAGGGGGCGCGGCGTTCACGGTGACGCTGCCGCTGACTCCCGCGGAGTCGGAGAGCGTGCCGGCCTCGCGGGGGCGGGTGGCGTAGGCTGGTGTAGCGGAGTACACTACGGCTGTAGTGAATTCCACTATGGATGCTCCGTCGCTCGATCAACTGTTCGGCTCAAGAACCCGGTCGAGGGTGCTCGGCTGGCTCCTCTCTCATCCCGGGGAGCGGTACTTCGTGCGGCAACTGGCGGGGATCCTCTCCGAAGATCCGACGAACCTCAGCCGCGAGCTGGCGCGTCTCGCCGCCCTGGGCATCCTGACCGGCACCCCGGAAGGGCAGCAGAAGTACTATTGCGCGAACGCCTCCAGCCCGATCTACCCGGAGCTGCGCAGCCTGTTCGCCAAGACCTCGGGCATCGGAGCGATCCTGCGGGGTGCTCTGGAACCGCTCGTGGACCGCATCCAGTCGGCCTTCCTCTTCGGCTCGGTCGCAGCAGGCCGGGAGGCCCAGGCCAGCGACGTCGACGTGATGGTGATCGGCGCGGTCAGCCTGGAAGAGCTGGTCGAGGTCCTCGGCCCGTTCCAGAACCAGCTCGGGCGCGAGGTCAATCCTTCGGTCTATACTGCCGCCGAATTCCGGGAGAGACTCGCCCGGGGCAGCCACTTTCTGACCTCGGTGTTGAACGGACCCAAGCTGTTCCTGATCGGGAGCGCGGATGAGCTTGAGCGACTGGCTGAAGTTCGGGTGGCTGACTGAGCACCAGCCCACGGCATCGGAGATCCGCGACCTGTTCGCTCTGGTCGAGCGCGACCTGGCCGACGCCGAGGTCGAAGCGCTGAGCGCCGACTGGCGGCTGAGCATCGCCTACAACGCCGCTCTGCAGGCCGCGACAGCGGCCCTGGCGGCGAGCGGCTTCCGCGCCTCCCGCGAGTCCCACCACTACCGGGTCATCCAGTCCCTCGGCTCGACGATCGGAGCGCCGCCCGGCCTCGTCGCACGATTCGACCTCTTCCGCAAGAAGCGGAACCTCGGGGGCTATGAGAGGGCCGGCGCCGTCTCCGAGCAGGAGGCCCGGGAGATGCTCACGCTCGCCCGGGACCTCGCCGCCGGCGTGCACCGGTGGCTCGAGGCGAACCATCCCGATCTCCTGTAGCCGTTGAAGTTGTCCCGCCTTTGCCCGCGGCCCGCACTCCTCTATCAGTTTGTAGGTCTGTTATCTTTATTTGGGAGGGGTCCGTTCATGCGCAGGCACCTGCTGTCGTACACCGTTCTCCTTGTCGTCTCGGTCGCGGGGCTCCTGGTTCTGCTGGGCGTCGGCGCGAGGCTTCAGCCGCCGGTTGCCTTGGCGCAGGCCTCGGCAGCCTCCTCCGAGCTGACCGCCGGTCTCCGCGAGACCCTGGCGGATCCTCTGAGCCGGCTGCTGCTCCAGGTCGTCCTGATCGTGGTCGCGGCCCGGCTCGCGGGCATGCTCTTCCGGCGGATGGGGCAGCCGGCCGTGATCGGCGAGATGGTGGCCGGCATCCTGCTCGGACCCTCCCTGCTCGGCCTGGTCTTCCCCGATGCGCTCGCCTTCGTGTTCCCGGCTTCCTCTCTCGGCAACCTCAAGCTGTTCAGCCAGGTCGGCGTCATCCTGTTCATGTTCCTGGTCGGCATGGACCTCGACCTCCGGCACCTGCGCGAGAAGGCGCACTCGGCGGTCATGGTGAGCCACGCGAGCATCCTGCTGCCGATGCTCCTGGGCGTCGGCCTCTCGCTGTTCCTCTACCGCTCGCAGGCGCCCGCGGGCGTGGCGTTCTCGTCGTTCGCCCTGTTCATGGGGATCGCCATGAGCATCACGGCCTTCCCCGTGCTCGCCCGCATCCTGGAGGAGCGCGGCCTCGCGAAGACGCCGCTCGGCACGGCCTCGATCGCCTGCGCCGCGGTCGACGACGTCACGGCCTGGTGCCTGCTCGCCGTGGTCGTGGCGATCGCGCGCTCGCACGGCATGGCCCCGGCGTTCCTCACGATCGGCCTCGCGCTCGCCTTCGTCGGCTTCATGCTCCTGGTCGTCCGCCCCTGGGTCGACCGCACCCTGGAGAAGACGCGGCTTCACGGCCGGACGATCATGGCGGGCACGCTGGTGTTCGCCTTCGCCGCGGCCTGGTTCACCGAGGTGATCGGCATCCATGCCCTGTTCGGCGCCTTCCTGGCCGGCGTCGTGGCGCCGTCCCAGAAGGCGTTCCGGGCCGGTCTGCGCGAGCGCCTGGAGGTGCTCGTTTCGGTGCTGCTGCTGCCGCTCTTCTTCGCCTTCACCGGCCTGCGCACCCAGATCGGCCTCCTCGACGACGCCGCGAGCTGGCTGATCTGCGCCGCGGTGATCGCGGTCGCCATCGTCGGCAAGCTGGGCGGCAGCACGCTCGCCGCGCGCTGGACCGGCATGAGCTGGCGCGACTCCTTCTCCGTCGGCGCCCTGATGAACACCCGCGGCCTCATGGAGCTGATCGTCCTCAACATCGGCTACGACCTGGGCATCCTCTCCCAGAAGATCTTCGCCGTCATGGTCGTGATGGCTCTCGGGACCACGTTCATGACCGGACCGCTTCTCGAGCTCGTGGAAGCCCGCAAGCGCAAGGAGGCCCACCAGGCCGAGCTGGCGCACGATTCAGGGTTTTGATCTCTGTCAGGAGGCGGAGCGCTCGGGAGCTCAATCACGGAGCAGTGAGCCCCGAAGGGGCGACGGCAGCGGCCAGGGGTGCAAGCCCCGGCCCTCCGCCGTCGCCCCTGCGGGGCTTGGGGTATTTTGTGATCGGTGACTCGGGGTCGCCGCGCCTGCGGCGCTCTGACCCCGGGCTGCATGCCGTCGCCCCTGCGGGGCTCACTCCTCCGTGACTGCCCGATCCTGCCCGGATCCAGGATTTTGATCGTCATCCGGAAA
>JBJMGZ010000413.1:0-3266 GCA_045807605.1 Thermoanaerobaculia bacterium
GCGTGGCGGCCGGGTCCGCTGCCGGGGACGACGGCGGCGGCGCCTGGGCGGTCGCCAGGGCGCCGAGCCCCGGCAGCAGGAGAAGGCAGGCCAGGAGGATCCTGGCTAGGGTATGGCTGGTCATTCTGGTCCTCCTCCTCCCCCCTGGGCCGCCCGGGCGCGCTCGAGCGCCGAGGGCTGGCGGCCCGCGGGCCCCGCGGCGGGCTTGGCGGAAGGCGGCGGAGCCTCCTTGTAGACGAACGTCTTGGCCCGGAAGTTCGCCGTCAGGGTGTGGGTTCCGCGCGGCCCGGGCAGGGCGGCGATGGTGAGATCCTCGATGTTGATGATGCGCGAGAACCGGCTGATGCGGTCGAAGAAGAGGGCGAGGTTGTGGTAGCCGCCGTCGACGCTGACCGCGATCGGCCACTCGCTGAAGAACTCGCGGTCCGAGAGCTGGCCGGGGGTGAAGCGGCGCAGGGAGAAGTCGCCCTGCTCGGTCAGCGAGCGGATGCGGCGCAGGAGGTCGGGCGTGTTGCGCCGCGCCGGCAGGATGCGCAGGAGCTTGTCGAGCTCCATCTCGAGCTGGTGGACCTCCTCGCGGAACCGCGGGAGCTGCTGCTTGGCCGCGCGGCCCTCCTGGATCTTGCCCTGCAGCTCGGCGAGCTGCTGCTCACCGGCCGCGAGCTGATCCCTCATCGGGCCCAGCACCTGCCAGTTCACGACGCCGAAGATCGCCGCCCCGAGGGCGAGACCGATGCCCAGGCCGTAGTACCAGGGTTTGCCTTCCAGTCCGGTCTTCAACGCCGGTTCCCTCCTACCCGGAAGTCGCGGGGGCCGCCGGTTGACCCGGCTTGGTGTCGGCCCCGGCGGCCTGCTCCGGCTTGGGCGCTTCGAACTTGTAGTTGAAGTCGATCACGAACCTGTAGGTGCCGCCCTGCTCGGTCGCGTCGCGCAGCGTCGGCTCCTCGAATTCCGGCACCCGGTCGAGGTTCTCGATGAACGCCGCCACCGCGTTGGTGTTGAACGCCCGCCCCTCCAGCACGATCGTGGTGGCGTTCATCGTCATGCGGTCCAGCCAGAGCAGCTCGGGCAGGGCCTTGGACACGTAGTCCATGATCCGCACCGGCCCCTTCTGGTTGGCCTTGAGGTCGTTGATGATGCCGATCTTGCGCTCGAGCTCGGCCTTCTTGGCCTTGTACTCCTCGACCTCCTTGATCACGGCCCCGAGCGCCTCCACCTCGGCCTGGGCGACGGAGATCTCCTCCTGCTGGTCGGCGATCTTCTGCTTGAGGCTCCACCAGAACCAGCCCGAGGCGAGCGTCCCGATCAGCAGGCCGACCAGGATCAGGTACTGCCCGACGTCCTTGCCTTCGAGGAGCGAGGCCGGGCTCTTGGCCTTGCGGACCGCCGTCCTCTTGCCTTCGCTGAGGAGGTTGATCTTGATCATGGGCTACTCCCCCACCTTGCGGATGCCGAGCCCGACGGCCACGGCCATCATCGGCGCGATCGACTGCAGCCAGGTGGCGTCGAAGTCGCTCTCCTTGTAATGGATCCGCTTGAGCGGGTTCATCAGCTCGGTGGGCACCTCGAAGCGCTCGCGCAGCACCTGCAGCAGGTTCGGGGTGAGAGCGCAGCCGCCGGACAGCACCAGCTCGTCGACCGGCCCCTCCGACGAGGTCGCCGAGAAGAAGTCGAAGGTCTTGCGGATCTCCGACGCCATCTCCGCCGACACCGTCTCCAGCACGCCGCGCGCGTCCGCCGCCGTGTAGCGGTCGACCGGATCGCCGCGCTTCAGCGCCTCCGCCTGCTGGAACGAGAGGTTGAACTCGCGCTGCAGCGACTCGGTGAAGTGGTTGCCGCCCATCGTGATGTCGCGCCAGAACACGGTCGTGCCGCGCGACAGGATGTTGATGTTGGTGACGCTCGCCCCCATGTTGATCAGGGCGACGACCGAGCGCGGGTTCAAGTCGTAGTTGACCTCGTAGGCGTTCTGCACCGCGAAGGCGTCGACGTCCACGATCGACGGGGACTTGCCGGTCTGGCTGATCACCGAGACGTAGTCGTTGACCTTGTCGCGCTTGACCGCCACCAGCAGGACGTCCATGTTGTCCCGGCCGGGCTCGCCGTCGGAGAGCACGACGTAGTCGAGGCGCACGTCGTTGATGTCGAAGGGGATGTACTGCTCGGCCTCCCACTGGATCGAGTCGGCGAGCTCCTCTTGCGGCATCGCGGGGAGCTGGATCTTCTTGATGATGACCGAGTGGCCCGACAGGGACGTGGCGTAACTGGTGCCCTTGACCTTGGTCTGGTCGTTCAGGCGGTGGATCGCGTCCACCACCAGCGACGAGTCCATGATCGAGCCATCCACGATCGCCTCCGGGGAGAGCGGCTCCACCCCCAGGCGCTGCAGGGTGAACTCCCCCTGCTTGCGCTCTTTGAGCTCGACCAGCTTGATCCCGGAGCTTCCGATGTCCAGCCCTACGACACTCTTTTTGGAGCGCGAGAAGAGCACGGCGTTTCAGCTCCCTTAAAAGTCCAGCTTTCAAGCCTACTTACCGGGTGATACTTAAAGCTTCGCTGCAACCTAGCAGCAAAAGACACCGGTGTCAAGCTGAACATGTATCTATGGCTATATGAACCAGTGAGGGAACTGTACACCCGCTTTTTCCGGAAGGCAAGCCCCCTTGTCGCGGGGAAATGGAGGCACCCGCGCAAGGGCGGGTCGGCGCCCGGGGTTGCGGAGGGAGGGAGGTTCTGTTATCTTACCCTGCCCTTCGGGGCGCCATCACGAAGACAAGAGAGAGACTGGAGATAGGACCATGGCCAAGCAATGCGAGATCTGCGGCAAGGGCACCGTGTTCGGCCGCAACATCAGCCACGCCCACAACGTGACCTCGCGCACCTGGGAGCCGAACCTGCAGCGCGTCCGCGCTCTGGTGGACGGCGCCGTGCGCCACGTGCGCGTCTGCACCCGCTGCCTGCGCAGCGGCAAGATCGTCAAGGCGCCGGCGCGCAAGTGGAAGCCGGAAGAGCAGCAGACGGGTTGATCCCGACCCCCCTCTCCCCGTCCCTCTCCCCCGTGCCGGGGGAGAGGGCGCCACCGCCCTCACTGAAATACCGGGATCAATTCGCCTCCGCCATCTTCCCGCCGCCCGTCATCCGCCGGTCCACCCGCAGCACCCCCGAGATCCCGCGCACCTCGCGCAGCAGCTTGTCGAGCTGCTTGCGGTCCTTGAGCTGGCAGACCACGCCGATCGAGGCGCGCCCGGTCTCGTGGGTCTCGGCCT
>JBJMGZ010000414.1:0-3897 GCA_045807605.1 Thermoanaerobaculia bacterium
ACTACTGGGGGCTGAACAACACCAACGAGGACGCCGCCGGCTTCTCCGGCAGCATGACCCTGCTTGCCGTCCTGGTGGGCCTGTGGCCGGGCCGCCGCTTCCCTCGGGAACGGCTCTTCCTGGCGGTCGCGGTCCTCTGCCTGCTGCTGCTCTCCCCCTGGGGACCGGGCACGCGCCGGCTGCTGCTCCCCCTGGCCTTCAGCCTCTCCTACCTGGGAGCCTGCACGCTGGAACGGGTGCGGCTTGGGGAGGTCCGGCCCCGGAACGTGTTCCTGGCGTTCGCCTTCCTGTGCACGGTGATCGCGTGGGGCTATCTCGGGCACCCGGACTCCCGCCTGGAGCCGCTGCGGACCGGCTCGCTCTACTGGCAGGCACGCTTTCTGGTTTTCGGGAGCTTTCTCCTGGTCTTCGGGAGTGGGAAACGCTGGACGGCCCCGGCTGCCGCAGCGCTGATCGCAGCCGAGCTGCTCATCTTCCACCTGCCGGCGAATCCGCCCATGCCACAGCGGCTGGCCTCCCGGGAGCCCGCTCCGATCCGGTTCCTCCAGGACAACCTCGGGGACTACCGGATGGCCGCGCTGGGGAGGAGCTTCCCGCCCAACACCCCCCTGCTTTACGGCCTGTCCGACGCCCGGGTCTACAACCCCATGGCGCCGGCCGCCTACCTCGCTCGTCTGGAGCCGATCCTGACAGGGTGGTGGGGCGAGATGCCCGAGCTGGGATACCGGGGGAGGAGGGATACCCGCGTTTACCGGAACCTGGGGGTGCGCTATCTCCTGACCGCTCCGGGCGTCCGGCTCCCCATTCCCCTTGCCTTCCGGGACCCGGACGGCTGGATCTACGAGATCCCCGCTCCGCGCAAGCGGCTCCAGCCGATCTACCGGCCGCGCACGTTCCTCCCCGGCTGCCTGCTCGCCGCGCTGGCCCTCGCCGCCGGAGCGCTCTGGCTCGTGCCTCCGCCTACAGGCCCAATCGCTCGGACTCGTTCTGAAGGGCCTGGATGACGTTGGCGATGTGCTCGTCCAGGGGAACGCCCAGCTCCTCGGTGCCCTTGTAGATGTCCTCGCGGTGGACGCCGCGGGCGAAGGCCTTCTCCTTGAAGCGCTTCTTCACCGAGGCCACATCCACGTCCTTGACCGACTTGCTCGGCTTGACCAGGGCCACCGCGGTGACGAAGCCGGACAGCTCGTCGCAGGCGTAGAGCGCCTTGGCGAGCTTCGTCTCGCGCGGCACTCCGCTATAGGGAGCATGGCCGAGGATCGCGGTCCGCATCACCTCGGGGTAGCCCTGGGCGGCCAGGATCTCGACGCCCCGGAACGGATGGTTCTGCTCGTCGGGCCAGCGCTCGTAGTCGAAGTCGTGGATCAGCCCGGTGAGGCCCCAGAGCTCCTCGTCCTCGCCCCAGAGCCGGGCGTAGTGGCGCATCGAGGCCTCGACGGCCAGCGCGTGCTTGCGCAGGCCCTCCTTCTCCGTGTACTGGCAGAGGAGCCGCCAGGCTTCGTCACGGCTGGGAAGTCTCTCGTCGTTCGTCATGCGGCGTACGGTAGCAGAATGCAGGTAGAATCGAGGAGTGAGCGAGACCCGCAAGCTGACCGTCCGCTGCCCCGACTGCAGCTCCGACCTGGTGATCGACGCCGAGACGGGCGAGGTCCTCTCCCACCGCCGCGCCAAGCAGCCTCTCGCCGGAGGCAAGGACTTCGACTCCCTGCTCAAGGGGCTCGACGACGACAAGGCCCGGGCCGAGGACGTCTTCCAGCGCGAGGTCACGGCCCTGAAGGACCGCGACCGGCTCCTCGAAGAGAAGTTCCGCGAGGCGATGCGCCGCGCCGAGGAGGACCCCGACGAGGGCCCCCCGCGCCGCCCCTTCGATCTCGATTGACGCTCCGTGCTAGAATCCGGCCCGGCTGTCCGGTCCGCCCCCCGCCGCCATAGCCCGAGCTGAAGACCCAAGAAGACGATTTTGATGACGCAAGACCGCAATCCAGCGGGTCCCGCCACGGGCCCGGGAAAGGACGTAAAACATTGACACCATGGTGGCTGCGCCCCACGGCCGAGGGCGCCAAAGAAGACAAGGACCGGCCGCACGAGAAGGTGACCGAAAGCAGGCCCTCCCCCCAGACTCCGACCCCCGTCGTCCCTGAGAGCGCCCCGCCGGCTCCGGAATTCCTGCAGGACCTGCAGGACCCGCAGGACCTGCAGGAGATACCGCCGCCGATGGCGGCCGAGCCGGCCTGGCGCCACGAGCCCGTGCCCGATCCGGAGCCCGCCTGGCGGAGCCAGCCCGTGCCCACCGACTTCGTCGAGGAACCGGACGAGCCCGCCGAGCTGTATCTGGGTCAGCCCGAGCTGATCCCGGAGGAGTCCCAGCTCGCCGATCCCGGCGAAGAGACGGACGAGGATGAGGAGGAAGAGGAGCTCTCCGCCCGGTCCAATGCCGGCGATACTGCCGAGGGCACGGACACCGCCGCGCAGGAAGAGGCCCGGGCCGAAGCCAAGCGCCGCCGCCCCCGCCGCAGCCGCGGACGCGGACGCAAGGAGACCGGCAAGGAGGGACGCGCAACCGCTCCCACCAACGAGGACGAAGAAGAGGCCGCCGAGCCGGTGTTCGAGGAGCCTCCGACTCCCCGGCGCGTGGCCGTGGCCCAGCCGATGGCGCCCCTGGCGCAGATCTCTCCCGCCGCGGGCGGCATGACCTCGGTCCGCTCGCCCCGCACCGAGAGCTTCACCATCCCGGCGAGCGATTTCGAGACGGTCGGCCGCGAGATCATCATCTCCGTCCCCGAGCGCCAGCGGGTCGCGGACGAGCGCAAGATCGCCATGTTCTGCGACCTGGAGAACATCGCGCTCGGCGTCCGCGACTCGGACATCGGCAAGTTCGACATCGAGCTGGTCCTCGAGCGCCTGCTGGAGAAGGGCAAGATCATCGTCAAGAAGGCCTACGCCGACTGGGAGCGCTACAGCGACTACAAGCGCGGCTTCCACGAGGCGGCCATCGAGCTGATCGACATCCCGCAGAAGTACTACTCGGGCAAGAACAGCGCCGACATCAAGATGGTCGTCGACGCCATGGACCTCTCCTACTCCAAGGAGCACCTGGACACGTTCGTGATCCTCTCGGGCGACAGCGACTTCTCGCCGCTGGTCTCGAAGCTCAAGGAGAACAACAAGTACGTCATCGGCATCGGGGTCAAGAACTCCTCCTCGAACCTGCTGGTCGACAACTGCGACGAGTTCATCTACTACGAGGACGTCTGGCGCGACTCGCAGAAGGGCCCGAAGCTCGACGGCCTCAACAAGAAGACCGCCGAGGCGTTCAGCCTGATGATCGAGTCGATCCAGGCGCTGATCCGCGAGAACAAGGACGTGCTCTGGGGCTCGATGATCAAGCAGACGATGCAGCGCAAGAAGCCCTCCTTCAACGAGGGCTACTACGGCTACAGCACCTTCTCCGAGCTGCTGGAGGACGCCGAGCGCAAGAACATCCTCAAGCTGAAGAAGGACCAGCGCTCGGGCACCTACATCGTCACCGGCTTCGCCAAGACCGGCGAAGGGATGACGTCCACGAGCCGCCGGTAAAATCCCACTCTCTCTCTTCCCCTCCTCTCCCGGCGAGAATCCGCCGCGGAGGGGAGGGCCGGGGACTCCGCCCCGGCCCCCTGCCTCAGCCGGCTACTGGACCGGCGAGGTGTGGTTCGCGTGGGAGGCGTTGTCGAGCTGGATGGCGTCGAAGCCGACGGTGAACGTCCCGGCGCCGTTGCCCATCTTCACCGACACCCAGGCCTGCGCCGCCGCCGGATCGGACGGCGGGACGCTGCCGGCCGGCGTGACCGTGGTGTTCAGGTTCAGATAGAGCCAGCCGGCCGCGAAGGGCACCGGCAGGCGGGCGCCACCGACGGC
>JBJMGZ010000415.1:0-2577 GCA_045807605.1 Thermoanaerobaculia bacterium
CCCGCACCACGCCGTCGATCAGGAAGCGCATGCGCGGCGCGTCGATCTCGCCGAAACGCAGGGAATCCATGCAGGCGATCGGACGCGCGCCCATGGTGAAGATGTCGCGCAGGATGCCGCCCACGCCGGTCATCGATCCCTGATAGGGCTCGATGAAGCTCGGATGGTTGTGCGACTCCATCTTGAACACCGCCACCCAGCCGTGCCCCACGTCCACGACGCCGGCGTTCTCGCCCGGCCCCTGAAGCACGTGCGGCCCCGCGGTCGGAAACTCTTTCAAATAGACCTTGGAGGACTTGTACGAGCAGTGCTCGGACCAGAGCGCCGAGGTGATCCCTAGCTCGGTCCAGTTCGGATCGCGGCCCAGGATCCGCTGCAGCCGCTCGTACTCCTCGGCCGTGACGCCGAGAGTCCGCGCGATCTCCGGCGAGACCATCGGCTCCTGAGGCGGCTCCTGCACCATCACCGCACGGCCTCCACTCCGGACTCGACCAGGCTCTCGAACAGGCCGAGCCCGTCCGTGTTGCCCAGGATCTCCTCCACGCAGCGCTCCGGGTGGGGCATCATGCCGAGCACGTTCCCGCGCTCGTTGCAGATGCCCGCGATCGCCCGCGCCGAGCCGTTCGGATTCCACTGCTCGTCCGTCGCGGGCGAGCCGTCCGGAGCCACATAGCGGAAGACCACCTGGCGCGCGGCTTCGAGGCGGTCGAGCTTCTCGCGGGAGTCCTCGTAGTTGCCCTCGGCGTGGGCGATGGGCATGCGCAGGACCTGGCCGACCTCGAAGCAGCGGGTGAACGGCAGGTCGTTCCTCTCGACCTTGAGGTACACGTCCCGGCACAGGAAGCGGAGGTTCTGGTTGCGCCGCATGGCGCCGGGGAGGAGCCCCGCTTCCAGGAGGATCTGGAAGCCGTTGCAGATGCCGAGCACGAGCCCGCCGGCCTCGGCATGGCGCTTGACCGCCGTCATCACCGGCGAGAGCGACGCCACGGCCCCGGCGCGCAGGTAGTCGCCGTACGAGAACCCGCCCGGGATGACGACCAGGTCGCACCCCTGGAGGTCCTCGTCCTGGTGCCAGAGGAAGGCCGTGTCCTGCTTCACCACATGCTTCAGGGCGTGGTAGGCGTCATGATCGCAATTGCTGCCCGGGAAGACGACGACGCCGGCCTTCACGACAGGAGCTCCACGGAGTAGTCCTCCACGACGGTATTGGCGAGGAGCTTCTCGCACATCTCGCGCAGCTCGCGGCCGGCGCGGTCGGGATCGTCGGTCGTCAGCTTGATCTCGAAGCTCTTGCCGGCGCGGACGTCCTCGACATCCGGGAAACCGACGCGGGAGAGCGCATCGCGGATCGCTTTTCCCTGAGGGTCCAGGATCTCGCGCCGCGGATAGACCGTCACTCTTGCCTTCAAACCGTCACCTCCAGCCAGGAATGAGGGTGATCCTGCGCAGTCACGGCCAATTGGGCCGGGCACCGCTCGCGGTCGAGAACCTCCCCGATCGCCGATGCGGCGAGAGCGGGCAGGTTGTTGGTCTCGGAGAGGTGGTACAGGACCACCCAGCGCAGGCGGTCGCCCATCAGCTCGGGGAGGCCGTCGGCGGCGTCGCGGTTCGAAAGGTGCCCGTGCCGGCCGGCGATCCTCTGCTTGAGGGGCCAGGGATAGGGGCCGTTGCGCAGCATGTCGAGATCGTGGTTCGTCTCCAGGATGAGGATGTCCACGTCCTGGAGCCGGCCCCAGGCGAGGCTGGTCCGGCATCCGACGTCGGCCACCAGCCCGACCCTCCGGCCGAGGGAGTCCTCGACCACCATGCCGATCGGCTCGCGCGCGTCGTGCGGCAGCGAGAACGGCTCGACGAGGAACCCGGCGATCTCGCGCGGCTCTCCCGACCTCAGGATCCCCCCGGTCACCGCGGCCAGATGCACCTCCTGGCGCAGGCGGGTGCCGGCGAGAGTGCCCGACGTGGCGAAGACCGGGATCTTGAGCTTGTGCGCCACGCGGTCCGCGCCGCGGCAATGGTCCACGTGCTCGTGGGTGAGGACGAGCGCTCCGAGCGTCGCCGGATCGAAGTCGAGCGCCCTCATCCGCCGCATCAGCTCGCGGCAGGAGAACCCGGCGTCGATCAGCAGCCGGTTCGGACCCGACTCGACGACCACGGAGTTGCCGCCGCTGCCCGAGCCGAGCACGCCGACCCGCAGCGGCGGACCCGCCAGCCTCTCCGGAAGGGCTCTCCGGACGGGCGCCGGCCGGGGAGCCAGCGGCGGTTCCGGAGGCAGCTCGCCGAAGTCCAGAAGGTGTTGCTGGACAAGCGGCTGGACAATCGTGTTCCGGGGCCGCAAGGGTCGGCGGGGAAAGAGGGGCGACACCCTGAAAAGGTACCACAGGTACCACCCGCTGTGGGTCCCTTCCGGTGAAGCTACCAGAAGCTGTGCTCCCTGGCAGGAAAGCCGGACATCTGTCCGATCTTTCCGACAGTCGAGCCTCTCTCCAGGGCGCGCGGCTCGAGGGCCTAAGCCCTCTGCTTTGAACGGCTTGCTTCTGGAACCCGGCAGCGGCACGGGGCGTGCCCTGGCTCGCAGGC
>JBJMGZ010000416.1:0-2683 GCA_045807605.1 Thermoanaerobaculia bacterium
TCGGAAAACGCCTAGGTCCTTTAAGTCCTTTAAGTCCTTTTGAGCTTGCGCGGCCCCGGTCAACCATTGAACTTCGCCATCGCCGCCTCCGCCCCCTCCCTCACCCACGCCTCGCAGGCGTCGGCGGCCCGGGCGATCATAGCCTCGACCGCCTCGCGCTCGCCGGGCGGAAACGGCGCCAGCACGAACTCGACGAGATCCTCCCCCCGCGGCGGCTCCTCGGGCGCGATCCCGAGGCGCAGCCGGGGCACCTGGTCGGTGCGCAGGTTCTCGATGACCGACTCCAGGCCGCGATGGCCGCCGGGGCTGCCCGACTTGCGCAGGCGCAGCTTGCCCAGGGGCAGCGCCACCTCGTCGTAGACGACCAGCACGGCGGCCGGATCGAGGCCGTGGGTCTCCACGAGGCAGCGGGCGGCCCAGCCGCTCCGGTTCATGTAGGTCTGGGGCTGGGCGAGGAGCGTGGATTGACCCTCCACGCCCACGAACGCGTTGCACTCCCGGCGGTCGAGCCGGACGCTCCAGCGGCGGGCCAGCTCCTCGACGACGAGGAAGCCCACGTTGTGCCGGGTGTCGCGGTACCGCTCGCCGGGATTGCCGAGCCCGAGGATGAGCCTCTCCATGCGCGGGGAGGCCTACTCCTCGTCCGTCTTGCCCTTCTTCACGACCTCGGGCTCCTCGCGGTCCGTCGCCGCAATCCCCTCGGCGCCGGTGTCCTCGGTGCGGGCGTGCGCCACGGAGACGATCACCTTGTCCGGCGAGTCGTGCAGGGTGACCCCCTCGGGCAGCTTCAGGTCGCGGGCCTCGGCGTGCTGGTTGGCGTGCAGATCGGTGATGTCGAGCTCGATGTGGCCCGGGATGTCGCCGGGCAGGCACTCGACGTCGACCTCGCGGGTCACGAAGTCGAGCACGGCGCCCTGGGTCTTCACGCCGTAGGCGGTGCCCACCAGCTCGACCGGCACCTTCACGTGCACCTTCTGGTCCATCATCACGCGCTGGAAGTCGATGTGGACCACCTGGCGGGAGATGGGGTGCGTCTGCACCTCGCGGATCATGGCGTGGCGCTGGTTGTCTCCCAGCTTGAGCAGGTAGACGGGATTCTCGCTGCCGGCCTTCTTCATCAGATCGAGCATGGACTTGCGGTCGATCTCGATGGAAATGCTCTCCTTGCCGCCGCCGTAGACGACGGCCGGGATCAGTCCTCCGGAGCGGGCGCGGCGGTTCGCCCCCTTGCCGGTCTTGTCGCGCTTCTGGACATCGATGGTCAATTCACTCATGGTTTCCTCACTTTAGACGAACAGGGAGCTCACGGAGCTGTTCTCGTGGATGCGGCGGATCGCCTCGCCCAGCAGGGGGGCGACCGAGAGCGCCTTCAGCTTCTGCGAGCGCGAGAGCTTCTCCTCCAGGGGCGTGGTGTTCGTGATGAGCACCTGCTCCAGAGGCGAATCGTTGATGCGCTGGAGCGCCGGGCCGGAGAGCACTCCGTGCACGCCGGCGGCGAGCACCCGCTGGGCGCCCTTCTTCCTCAGGGCGTCCACCGCCTTGGTCATGGTCCCGGCCGTGTCGATGATGTCGTCCACGATCAGGCAGTTGCAGCCCTCCACATCGCCGATGACGTGCAGCACCTCGGCCTCGTTCGGGGCCGTGCGGCGCTTGTCCAGGATGGCGAGGCCGACCTCCATGCGCTTGGCGATGGCCCGCGCCCGCTCCACGCCGCCGGCGTCCGGCGAGACGATGACCAGGTTCGGGATCTCCAGGTCGCGGATCGCGTCGAGCAGCACCGGCGCGGCGAACAGGTGGTCCACCGGGATGTCGAAGAAGCCCTGGATCTGGTCGGCGTGCAGGTCCATGGTCAGGACGCGGTCGGCGCCGGCGCGCGAGATCAGGTCGGCCACCAGCTTGGCCGTGATGGGCACACGCGGCCGGTCCTTCTTGTCCTGGCGCGCATAGCCGTAGTACGGGATCACGGCGGTCACCCGCGAGGCCGAGGAGCGCTTGAAGCTGTCGAGCAGGATCAGCAGCTCCATCAGGTTCTCGTTGACCGGGTCACAGGTCGGCTGGACGATGAACACGTCCGAGCCGCGGACGTTCTCCTCGATCTGGCAGAACGTCTCGCCGTCGGAGAAGTTGAGAGCGGAAGCCCGCCCGGGCTCCAGGTTGAGGAAATCACAGATTTCCTGCACCAGGGCCGGATGCGAGCGGCCTCCGAAGATCTTCAGTTCTCCAGGCATGTTCCCCCGCAGTATTGCAAAAAATCGGCAAAAAATCGGCAGATGTCGGGACACCCCGGCTCGGCGTCCCCCGAAAGTCAGGGATGTCGTCGCGTCATCTGGTTGGGGCGGGAGGATTCGAACCTCCGGTAACCAGATCCAAAGTCTGGCGCCTTACCGCTTGGCTACGCCCCAGTCTCGGGTGCTTCCCACCCTGAGCCCTTCGCCCTCCTCGACTGGGGAGCGCCCGGGCTCAGGGCACGGTCCAGAAGGAGTCGCGGAGGTGCATCTCCTGGATCTCCTCCAGCGACTTCTCGGCTGGCGGAGCGGCCGGCGCCGCGGCCAGGGGCGTCCGCGCCTCTCCGTCCTCCCCGAACGCCGATCCCGGCGTGGCCGACATCGCCGGCATGGCCGACATGGCCATCGGGTCCTCCCCCCGCTCCACGAGCACCCTATGGTACTCCCCCAGAACCTTC
>JBJMGZ010000417.1:0-2881 GCA_045807605.1 Thermoanaerobaculia bacterium
GCCGAAGGCCCGAAGCGGCTCGTCCCGGGGCTCCGTTCGCACCTTTAGCTATTGAAGAGCTATGAGTAGAGGCACAACACTCGGCAGAGGAGGCTTTCTCATGAAAAGCAAAATGGGATTCGGAGGCGCTCTGGTCGTGACGCTGTTCGTTTTTCCGGTCCTGGCTCTGGCCGGCCAGCCGCCATCGGCGGAGGACACCCTCGCCGCGATCTTCTCCGGTGGATCGACTCCAGGCGCAGTGGCATGCGCGTCGCGGGGGGCGGCCGGTGGCACGGTCGGGGCGTTCGGGACCTGCACGGCGAATTGCTGGGACGGCAGCACGGTGCAGTGCTCGGGAAGCTCCTGCAACGTCACGGATTCGAATTGCAGCGCCGGCCAGCAAGGCGGATGCTGGGGAAGCTCCAGCGGCTCTCAGAGCTGCCCCGAATGTCCCCCTCCCCCCCTCGACCCATGCTACGCCTACGCATACTGCGGGAACGGAGTCTGGGTCTCGTGCCAGGGAACCGCGCCGAACTGCGCCTCCCAGGACTATTGCTTCGCCTACTGCGACGGAACCTACTACTGGTGCGGTGAGCCCTGCTGAGCCTGGGCAGCGCGGGGCTGGCGGCAGCCCCGCGGATCTCCGCCCTGACGCGCTCAATACCGCAGCAGAGCCGCCACCTCCCCCGCTTCCGAGAGCGCCGGGATCGGGTCCACGAAGTCGGCCTCGGCGCTGGAGAGGGCGAGGAGCTCCACGAGCTCGTTGACGAGGTCCACCTTGAAGACGTCGTCGGAGCCGCAGACCTTGCACTTCGACAGCTCGCCCTCGAGCAGGTTCTCGCACTGGCGGCAGCGGGTGCCGGCGATCTTCGCATTCCGGGTGATCGCCATCTTCTCGACGCGGCCGACGGCCGCGGCCTTGAGCACGTCCTCGGCGCCGGTGACCGCGAGGCCGCCGCGGAAGTACTCCTCCTTGATGCGGTCCCAGAGCCTGCCCTCGGCCTCGCGCTCGGCCTCCGTGAACATCTCGAACGCGGCCTCGAAGATCGGATCGTCGCCGGCGCTGAAGTCCACGCTGCGCTTGCCCGCGAGCTTCGCGGCGAGCGGCGCGGTCAGCGCGCTCTCGATCTCCACCATGGTCTCCTGCGAGCCCACCAGCAGCAGGCGGGAGAAGGTCTCCTTCTGATCGATCTCGGTCAGGATGTCCACGATCTCCTTGGCGTAGTGCATCAGCTCGTTGCTGCGCCGGCGCTCGTAGCGCTTCTGCGACCAGCCGCCCTTCTTCACGTTGTTCTTCACGTCGCCCTTGACCTTGGCGTCCTCGTCCGCCCGCGCCGAGGTCACGAAGAAGATGCGCGAGGCCGTGTTGTCCGCGGCCACCACCACGAAGTTCTCGTACTCGTCCTGCAGCTCCGCGATCGGCCGGATGTAGGGCGACGAGTCCACCCAGATGAATTCCTGGCCCTTGACCGTCAGCGGGAACGCCTTCACGAAGTCGAGCGCCCAGCAGACGAACAGGCAGACTCCCTCGGTCTCCCACTTGTGCTCCGCCAGCCAGGTCTCGATCAGCTTCAGGTTCTCTTCGAAATGCTCGGTTTCGACAGGGCCGTCGGACAGCAGCGCCCGGATCTTGTCGATGCGCGGCTTGAGCTGCTGGAAGGATTCAGGGGTCGTCAGGTACAGGCTCACGAAGGCCCGCTCGGGCCCGGACATGCCGGCGAGCTCTCTCAGGTCGATGTTGTTGAACATGGCCGGGCAGGAGTGCAAGAAGCCAGCCACGCTCCTGTCAAGGAGAACCTTCTTTTTACGATCGTCGGCGCGAAGTTGCCGGCGTCCTGGTTCCAGCGAGCGGGTGCTGGTAGCGGGTGGGCAGCCGGTCCGCCGAGGTGCAGCAGGAGCTCGGTGGCATAGCGGCCGCGCAGGTCACGCGCCCCCTTCCCTGGCTCGGGAGGGGGCGGGAGGCCGCTCAGGCTGTCGGTCGGAAGGCTCTTTCGATTGCCGCGCGGGCCGCCTCTCGGATTCCCGGTTCGACCTTCACGGTCGCCAGCCGGCGGAGCAGGATTTCGGGGTCGGCCATGCGGTGTTCCGCGGCCACCTGCAGGAAGGCGAAATCCTTCTCCCGCCCGGCGATGGTCTTGGAGACGAGCAGGTCATGGATTTCGAGGCAGAGCCCCCTTGCACCGCGGGTGTTCTCGTTCTGGATGACGACGAGGCGTTCCTCCCAGCCCTGCGGCAAGCGTGCGGTCTCCTCTCCGACACCTTGAGCGTAGTAGCCGAAGGTTTCATGGAAGGGAGACAGCTCCCCGATGCTGCCTTCGAGGATATCGGAGCGCTCAGGGTGATTTCTGGGAAACAGGTCTGCCTCGACGGAGACTCGCATCGGCTCAGGAGCCTTGGGAAACTGACCCAGGATGGCCTGGCTGCCGATGACCACGATCTCGTCGTCGTCGGCAATCACCG
Source organism: Thermoanaerobaculia bacterium (assembly GCA_045807605.1). Lineage (GTDB taxonomy): Bacteria > Acidobacteriota > Thermoanaerobaculia > Multivoradales > UBA5704 > DATMER01. The sequence goes on from JBJMGZ010000417.1 coordinate 2,440, forward strand.
CGGCAGCGCGGATGAGGTGCTCAAGCTGCTCCCGTGTCACCGTCGTTGCTCGAACTGCTCCCGGGTCTCCCGCCAGATCTTCCAGCGCTCCTGGGGCTTCAGGGCTCCGGCAAACGGGCTCGACTGGCGGAGCTCGTCCGCGAGCTCGCTGCGTTCGATCAGGAAGGCTGCGATCGAGGGCGGATCGCCGGCGAGGATCTCCGCCCATTTGCGGGCATAGAAGGGCGTGCCGGAAGCCAGCCAGCCTTGAACGCGCTGTCGCGCTTTCTCCAGGACCTCCGGCTGGCGCAGGAGGCGCTCCGCGATCACGCTGTGATACGCGACGCTCCTCTCCTCGGCGAGGCGGTGCAGGTCCATTGCGGAGCTACGCTAGCACATTGCAGAGGGTGGTCCCGCGGCGCATGTACCGGGCCGCAGGGCTGTCCTGATTCCGGGTTGGACG
>JBJMGZ010000418.1:0-5146 GCA_045807605.1 Thermoanaerobaculia bacterium
GGGACGGCGACGACGTCATCACCCGCGCCGAGTTCTTCACCCGCGGCGCCACCCGCTACAAGAGCCGCGAGGAGAGCTTCCGCGAGCTGGACTCCGACCACGACGGCCTGGTGAGCGCGAGCGAGTGGAAGTGGGGCGGGCAGGCGATGTCCGTGCTCGACCGCAACGGCGACGGCTTCCTCAGCCGCAGGGAGTTCCGCTGCAGCCGGAACGGCGGGCGTGCCGCGCAGCAGGCCGGAGGGAAATAATGTAGGGGCGGGGCTTGCCCCCGCCCGGGAGGGGGTAAACCCCTCCCCTACATCAAAGAGTCCAGCGCAGGCCGGCCCGCACCGAGCGCTCCGCGCCCGGGAACCCGATCAGCGTCTCGTATCTCTCGTCCAGAAGGTTGTCCAGCCGCAGCCGCAGCTCCCACGGCCTGGAAAACCGCCAGGCCGCTCCCAATCCCAGCAGCTCGTAGGAATCCACCGTGCGCCGCGCTTCGACCGGGATCTGCCGGTCGAAGAAGCGTGAGACTGCCTGCGCGTCCAGGTCGAGCGTGAGCGCCTCGGCCGGCTGCCAGCGCGCCAGGAGGCTGCCCGTCCACCGGGGACGGTGGCGCAGGTCCGCCTCGGATTCGAATTCCTGCCAGGTGGCGTTACCACGGAGGGAGATCCCGTCCCGGGGCTTCCAGCCCCAGGTGCCTTCCACTCCCCGGGTCTCCACCTCGGCGCGGTTGAGGTGGGTGAAGGCGTCGAAGTCGAAGTCGATCAGGTTCTCGTAGCGGTTGTAGAAAAGAGTGAGGCCGGCGTCGCTCCGGTCGAGCCGCCATTCGGCTCCCAGGTCGCCGCCGAGCACGGTCTCGGGCCGCAGGCCGGGATTGCCGCCGAGCTCGGGAGGGCTGGCCAGGGCGAAGAAGCTGGGGAGCTTCCAGGCGCGGCCGGCCGAGGCGCGGAGACGCGTGTGCCCGAGCTGCCGGGCGATCCCGAGACGCGGGCTCCACTGCGCGGCGCTGTCCTCCGGCAGGTCGATGCGGGAGCCGAGCTCGAACGTCCAGTCGCCGCGGCCGGCGATCAGCTCCGTGTAGGCGCCGGGCAGGGTGCGGGAGATGTCGTAGTCGCCCGGCAATCCCCCCGGGATGAAGCTCGCGGCGAGGACGCTCTCGTTCTCCCCCTGCTCGCGCTGCACGTCCACCCCGGCGCTCCAGCGCAGTGCCTCGGAGCTGCGCAGCACGGAGGCCCAGCCGAAGCGGGCGCGGGTGTAGCGGGTCTCCTCGATCGAGTCCGGCACCAGGGGGAGCACGGCCGGGCTGTCGCGGTCCAGGTTGTGCCGGTAGACCGAGGCGTCGAGCTTGTGGCGCTCGCCGAAGGAGAGCCCGGCGGCCAGGCTCAGCTCCTCGTGGTCCGAATGGCGGAGCGCGCCGTCGCCGTAGACCGGACCGCCCGAGGCGTCGGGATAGTCGTCGCCCTCCCACCAGGCGCCCCGGGCCTTGAGCTGGAGCCGGGCGCCGCCCACGGGGAGCGACAGGCTGGCGAGGCCGCCCGCCTGCTCGAAGCGCTCCTCGGCGATCCGCTCCGCCTCCTCTTCCCAGAGCGCGGTGACCGACCAGGTCTTGCCCGAGACCGTGCCGGTCCCCTTCCGGAACGACGCGTCCCCGGCGGAGACCTCGGCGTCCGCAGACGGCCTGCCGCCGCTCCGCGTGAAGATCTGGACGGCTCCGGCGAGCCCCGTGGAGCCGTAGAAGGAGGACAGGGGGCCGCGCACGATCTCGATGCGCTCGATGCCCGCGGTGGGCAGCCCCTCCAGGTTGAACACGTCTCCCACTTGATAGGTCGGATCGTTGAGCGCCACGCCGTCGAGGAGGACGAGGGTGAAGTTCGGCTCGCCGGCCCGGATCATGGCAACGCTCGCCCCGCCGCGGCCGTTCGTGGTCACGCTCACCCCGGGCGCGAGGCGGAGGAGCTCGCCCACGGTGCGCGCGCCGGAGGCTTCGATGGCCTCGCGGTCGATCACCGTCACCGAGCCGGTGGCGGCGGACAGCGGGCGGGCCTGGACGGTCGCCGTCTCATAGAAGGTCTCGACCGGTTTCTGGACCTCGGCGGAAGGCTCCTGGGCTCCGGCCGCAGTGACGAGCGCTGGTATGAGAAGACAGAATCCCAGGAGCGCCGTCTTCATCCCAGGATCTCCTCGGCCACCACTTCCACCACCCGGTCGAGCTGGGCGGGAGGCAGGAAGCCGCCCGACTCCTCGACGCGGACGCGCAGCGTCCGCACCAGGACCTCGCGGACCTCCGGCTTCGCCTTCTGGCGCAACTGGTCCTGGTAGAGCTGCCATCCGAACTGCGCGAGGCTGACCACCAGGCTGGCGAAGGCGAGGGAAGTGCCGGCGTCGAGGCTGCGGCGCCGCGGGGCTCCCTGGAGGAGCCTTTCGGTGGCCGCGGCCAAACCGGAGTCGATCCCGGCCAGACGCTCGGCGGCGCGCCGGCTGATCGCGGCAGAAACTTCGTTCGAGGGCTCGATCATGGTGCGATCCTATCCTTTCCGGGTTGCATCGGGAGCCGTCCTCCCGTTAGAGTGGGCGATCTCTTCCCGAGAACCGGAGGTCGTCGTTTTGTTTAGCAGGCTTCTTCCCGTGGCCGTCCTATTTCTGACCCTGACCCCCGCGCGGGTGTCGGCCATCTCCCAGCCGCTGCCGCCGCTCCTCGCCTGGGGCGACCGGGTGGTGCGCGACGGGATCGAGCTCGAGGTGAGGATGGCGCCCGAGGGACGCGCCTTGAGGGAGCGGGACCGGGTGACGTTCCGCTTCCGCATCGCGGACGAGGGCGGCCGGCCGATCCCGGGGCTGCGCCCCGCGGCCTGGCTGGAGCCGCTCGCGCCGGGCCAGTCGGTCGATCCGACCGCCTGCGTGCGCGAGATGGAGACCGGATCCGGCTGGCGGCTGGTCAAGACGCCGGCCCTCCTCGACCTCGACCTCCACGAGGGCGGGCGCCCCGGCACCTACGAGGCGCTGGCGCGGATGGGCCGCCCCGGCCGCTACGGCGTCGCCTTCTTCCTCGGCTCGCCCCGCCTGGTCCACTGCTTCGAGGTCGAGGTCCAGCCCGCCGGCCGCAGCGGGATCGGTCCGTGAGCCTGTAACGCCTGCTAAGCTCGGAACGCCTACCGTCGTGCTGGATCGCGCAGGCCGGGGCGCTCGCCCTGTCTGTGCCCACTCAACCTGGAGGAGAAAACCGATGCGACCGACCCGTGCCCTCTGCCTGCTGCTGCTTGCTCTGACCCTGGCCGCTCCGGCCTTCGCCGTCCCCGGCGCCACCGACCGCGTGCCCGCTTCCACGCTGCTGGTTCCCTTCTTCGAGACGGGGATCGACTCCACCACCAACCCGCACGACACGCTGCTCGTGGTCACCAACTGGCTCTTCGCCACGATCACGTTCCACTACCAGGTGTGGGACATCGACGGCAACGCGACGGCCCTCAACGGCAACATCACCCTGAACAACCTCGACACCTGGAGCGCGGCCATGCGCGACCTGCTCAGCACGGCATCGCCGGCGGTCCGCACGCAGCTCACGCAGGGCTCCTTCTATCGCGGCTTCATGACCGTCGACGTGGTCACGGCGGCGACGGCCCTGAACCCGCTCCAGGGCGGCTACCCGTTCGGCAACACCAACGCGCTCGAGGGCTTCATCTACTACACCCGGCTGTCGCAGGGCTCGGCCAACGGCCTGGCCATGGTGCCGCTGGAGAGCGTCCCGGACACGACGGACACCTTCATGTCCGGCTTCTACGGCAGCGGCGACCGGGAGGAGATCGACTCGACCGCCCGCTTCTGCGCGCAGCAGCTCGGCACGACCCCGGGGACGACCACGGGCTGCTCGACCGGCTCGGATGACAGCGACATCGACCGGTACCACCTGCGGATCTTCCGCTCGACGCCGCTGACCGGCAGCAGCCGCGGCGTGATCTTCACCTGGCGGCCGGGCATGATCGGCGGCCCGTCCCCCTACTGCGACGTGCCGGCGAACTCGTGCGCGGCGGCTTACACCTTCCGGCAGTATGACGAGGACGGCAATTTCGTCCAGGACACCACGATCCGGCTCAACCACGTGGTGAACCTCATCGAGAACTCGCAGATCGTAGGCGCGCAGGCGGGATGGCTCTCGATCCTGGACGTGCCCAATGTCCAGGTCGACCTGCAGACCTACGCGTTCTCGTTCAACTCGGCCGCGCCGGCGGGAAACCCGAACCTGACCTGGGACGCCATCTTCGAAGGGTATATCGTGCCCTGAGGTGCCCTGAGGTGCCCTGAGGTGCCCTGAGGAGAGAGGGGGTCAGCTCTTCGCGAGATCCACTTCGGCCCGGTCGCGCAGGCGCTGGGCCGCGGGCGACAGAGGCGCGTGGGTGAGGATCTTGTTGATCCGCTCCATGGCCTTCACCGAGTCGCCCATCCCCTGGTAGAGGACGATCTCGGCGTGCATGTTGTCGGCGAGCACGTTGAGCCGGTTGAGCACCGTGGCCACGTGCTCCCCCTCGGGGAACCGGCGCAGGTACTCGGCGCCGTTGGCGAGATCGGTGTAGCTCTTCGCGGCCACGGCCAGGCGCTCGTTGGCCATCTTCTTGAGCTCGGCGTCGCGGTCCTGCCCGGCGAGCTGCTGCAGGGCGGCGAGCTGGTCGAGGCTGGCGGCGAGCGTGCGCAGGCCCGTGCCGGCGCGCTTGCCCTCGGGGCTCTCCGGCGCGGCCTCCCAGGCCTCCAGGTAGCGGGCCACGGCCTCGGTGGGATTGCCGAGGCGGCTGTACGCGTCGCCCAGGGCGAGCGCCACCTCGGGAACCCGCGGCGAGTCCGGGAAGTTGCTGAGGAAAGCCACCAGGAACGAGGTCTCGAACACGCCGCGGTCGAGCACCTTGACCGCCTCCGGGTAGAGCTCCTTGCGCTTCAGCTCCAGGTCCTTGATCTCCGTGTTCAGGCCCTCGATCAGCTCGCTCTTCGGCTCGAGCGACGTCACCGCGGCCAGCTCCTCGCGGTTGGTGCGGACCACGGCGCCGTAGTCGCGGGAGAGGAGCGGCCGGGCCAGCTCCTGGTCGCGCCGGGAATGGAGCCGCTCCAGGCGCAGCGACGCGGCCACTCCGCCGGCCGGCCAGGCGGTGAGGGAGAACTGCTTGATGAAGGCGCTCTC
>JBJMGZ010000419.1:0-12154 GCA_045807605.1 Thermoanaerobaculia bacterium
CTCTTCGGGGGTGACAGGTGGGACGGGTGGCGGGTTAGACTTGGATAGGTCGGGCATGGGAGCTGGTCTCCTGTGCTTGGCTTAGGCTCGGTCGGGTGGTTAGCAGCACTCGGCCGGGCCGTCTCTCTGGGCCGGGAGAAGGAACACCCTCCCCCTCGGCAAGAGGGAGAGTAAGGCGGAAGTCTAGGGGAATTTCACCTACATTCTATTAGGACACGACCCGGTGGGTAGCTCCCCCTACCCTTCGCGTGCATCGTGTACGCAAAGGGGACGCAGCCCTACCCACTGGGTAGCGCCTCCTACCCGAAGCGCGCATCGCGTATGCGGCCGGATTGCGGTCCTACCCGGTGTGTAGCAGCCCATACCCGCGCGCACCACTCAAAACCTTCGCTTGATCGGGATTCCTCCTTCCCGCCGAGATGGCGGTTTCCCTGGTGAGGCGACGGAAGGAGCGGAATGTCAACGGAGGACTCGGCAGACGCGGCCGTTGGGTGTGAGCCTCTTCGAAAAGATCTGACTTCGGTTAGACTCCGCCCAACCTGGGACGGTGCTGGATGCGGCAACTCCGCCGCTTCCTCCAGCCGTGTGGCGCGGAGGCTCGATGATCGAAGGAAAGCCGAGCGGCGTCCGTGCGTTCGGCCTCGTCTGGCTCGGGCAGCTCATCTCGCTCGTCGGTTCCGGGCTGACCAGCTTCGCGCTCGGCGTCTGGGTCTTTCAGAAGACCGGCTCCGTCACCCAGTTCGCGGGCATCGCCTTCTTCGGCGCGCTTCCGGGGCTCATCGTGGCGCCGATGGCCGGCGTGGTCGTGGACCGCCTCGACCGCCGCACGGTCATGCTGTGGACCAACTTCGCCTCCGGGCTGCGCACCCTGACGGTCGCCGCCCTGCTCTGGACGGGCCACCTCCAGGTCTGGCACATCTACGTGGCGGTGGCGGTGGCCTCCGTCTTCCGGACCTTCCACCTGCCCGCCTACATCGCGGCGACGACGCTGCTCGTGCCCAAGAAGCACCTGGCCCGCGCGAGCGGCATGACGCAGTTCGGCCAGGCGGTGGCCGATACCCTGGCGCCGTTTCTCGCGGGTCTGCTGGTGACGTTCATCCGCATCGAGGGCGTCCTGCTGATCGATTTCGCGACGTTCCTCTTCGCCATCATCACCCTCGCCCTGGTACGGATCCCGCGGCCGGCGGCGGGCGCGGTCCGCGGCAAGCGCTCGATGTGGCGGGAGGCGGCCTACGGCTGGCAGTTCATCCGCGACCGCGCCGGGCTGCGGGGTCTGCTGAACTACTTCGCCATGCTCAACCTGATCCTGAGCATGGTGAGCGTGCTGATCATCCCGCTGGTGCTCTCGGGCACCAACGCCAAGGTGCTCGGCCGGGTGCTGATGATCTCCAGCGCCGGCCTGCTCGCCGGCAGCATCCTCATGAGCGTCACCGGCGGGCCGAGGAGGCGCATCCACGGCGTGCTGGGCTTCGGGCTGCTGTTCGGGATCGGCCTGGCGGTCGTGGGGCTCCGGCCCAATCCGTGGCTGATCGCCGCCGGGCTGTTCGTCACGATGTTCGGCGCCCCGGTGATCAACGGCGCCAGCCAGGCGATCTGGCAGGCCAAGGTGCCGCCCGAGCTCCAGGGGCGGGTCTTCGCGGTGCGGCGGATGCTCGCCCAGTTCACGGCGCCGCTGGGGCACCTCGCCGCGGGGCCGCTGGCGGACCGGGTGTTCGGACCGCTGCTGCTGCCGGGCGGAGCCCTGGCCGGCAGCGTGGGCCTGGTGCTCGGCATCGGCAAGGGACGCGGCATTGCGCTGCTTTTCGTCTGTCTCGCCATCCTGCCGATGCTCGCCTCGCTCTGGGGGTATGCCCAGCCTCAGCTGCGCCGGGTCGACGAGGACCTGCCGGACGCGATCGGCGATTAGGACGATGAGGAGGAGGACCATGCACCGGACGCTGTGGATCGTGGCTCTCGCTGCCGTCCTGCACACGGCGGACGGCGCCGCCGGGGAGGCCTGGCCGCCGCGGGCCGAAGGCGAGGGGCCGTTCCCGCGCCTGATCCTGCGCGGCGCCAACCTGGTCGACGGCACCGGCGCGCCGGCGGCCGGCCCGGTGGACATCGTCATCCAGAACGACCGCATCGCCGAGGTGGTCGCCGTCGGCAGCCCCGGGTTCCCGGTCGATCCGGAGGGCCGCCCGAAGGCCGAAGGCGGCAGGGAGATGGACCTGTCCGGGATGTGGGTCCTGCCCGGGTTCGTCGACCTTTACGCGCACCCGATCCCGCCGGTCGAGTACGTGTCCAAGCTCTGGCTCGGGCACGGCATCACGACCATCCGCGACCCGGGCTGCCGCGACGGCTTCGCCGCCTGCCTGGAGCTGCGGCGCCGGAGCGCGGCCAACGAGATCACGGCTCCCCGGATCGAGCCGTTCGTCCCGTTCGGAGCCGGCAGCAAGGCGCCGATCCGCGACGCGGCGGCGGCCCGGGCCTGGATCGCCGAGGCCAGGCGCGGCGGGATCGCGGGGGTCCGCTTCCGCGGCCAGCGCCCGGAGATCCTGGAGGCCGCCTTGACCGAGGCGAAGAAGCTGGGCCTCGCCACGTCGGTCCACCACTTCCCGGGCGCCGATGCGCTGGCCACGTCGGGCTGGGGGATGACGATGCTCGAGCACTGGCACGGCCTGCCCGAGGCGATGCTCGCGGACCGCACCGTGCCCGACTATCCGCCGGACTACAACGACGGCGACGAGGGCGAGCGCTTCGCGCAGTCCGGACGGCTCTGGCGGCAGGCGGCGCCGCCCGGGAGCGAGCGCTGGAACCGGCTGATCGACGCGCTGGCGGCCCGCGGCACCGTCCTGGTGCCCACGCTCAGCCTCTACGAGGCCAACCGCGACCTGATGCGCGCCATGACGGCCGAGTGGCACGAGCGCTATACCCTCCCGTCGCTCTGGGACGGCTTCAAGCCGGACCGCAGGGGCCATGCCACGCACTGGTTCTACTGGACCACCGGGGACGAGGCCGCCTGGCGCGAGAACTACCGCCTCTGGATGGCGTTCCTCGACGGCTACAAGAACCGCGGCGGCCGGGTGGCGGTGGGGACCGACTCGGGCTACATGTACAGCCTCCACGGCTTCAGCTTCGTGCGCGAGATGGAGCTGCTGCAGGAGGCCGGCTTCCATCCGCTGGAGGTGGTGCGCGCCGCCACCCTGGCCGGTGCCCAGGCGCTGGGGCGGGACCGGGAGATCGGCAGCGTCGAGCCGGGCAAGCTGGCCGACCTCGTCGTGGTCGGCGAGAACCCGCTGGAGAACCTCAAGGTCCTGTACGGCACCGGGGCGCTCAAGGTGGGCCTGGACAACCGGCCGGCTCGCGTTGGAGGGGTCCGCTACACCATCAAGGGTGGAGTGGTCTTCGACGCCGAGCGGCTGCGGGCCGACGTCCGCCGGATGGTGGAGGAGGCCAAGGCGCGGGACGGCCGGCGGATCGTGCCGCCGGGAATGGAGGAGCAGCCGCGCGAGATCGCTCCGCCCCGGCTCGACGGGCTGTGGCAGGGGATCATCCTCTACGATCCGGCCCAGATCGAGCTCGATACGACGGTCGAGATCGCCGCCGATCCCCAGGGCAAGCTGGTGGGCACCATCGACCTTCCGAGCCAGCGTATGCAGTTCTACCCCCTGAAGGACATCCGCCAGGACGGCTCCAAGGTCTCCTTCACCTTCTACCGCAATTCCGAGAAGCGCGGGCCGGACTCGCCGTTCGTCTTCGACGGCACGATCTCGCAGGACGGCCGCGTGCTCGAAGGGATCTTCACCGGCTTCTACAACGAGGAGAAGGGCAACGACCGGGTGCCCTTCCGTTTCGAGCGCATCGGCGAGGCGGGCGACGACCGGCCGGAGCCGGTCAAGCCGCCGCTGCATACCCTCACCGGCCCCGGCGACGAGCTGCGCGAGGCGTTCAACCGCGACGCCGAGGGGGTCCGCCTCATCCTGCTGCTCTCGCCGACGTGAGGCGTCTGCCTCGCAAGCGCCCGTGTGGTGCAACGCTACATCCTGGACCGGGTCGACGACCCGAAGCTGCGTGTCTATGTTGTCTGGGGTCCGATGCTGGGCGGAGAGAAAGAGGAGGACGCCCGCGAGGCGACCGCCCTGATCCCCGATCCCCGCACGGTCCATTATTGGACGGGAGAACACACCCTGGCGGAGCTGCTGCGCGGCACCGCCGGGCTCAAGGAGGAGCTGGCATGGGATACGTTTCTCCTCTTCCCTCCGGGGGCGAGGTGGGGGGATCTCCCGCCGCCGTCCGCCTACGTGATGCACGTCGGCAAGCGCGGCCTGCCGCCCGACCGCCGTCTCAACGGCGAAAGGCTGCTCGAGCAGGTCAGGAAGCTCCTGGCCGCGCGCTAGCGGGCCGTACCGGCACGAGGGGGGCCTGACATGGCCATTCCTCCTCGCGCCGAATGGAACGCGACCCGGGCCGAGTACCCGCTCGGCCGCACGCTCCACGCGTGGATCGAGGACCAGGTGGACCGCTCGCCGGAGGCGGTCGCGGTGGTCTCGGAAGAGGGGCGGCTGACCTACGCCGAGCTGGAGGCGCGGGCCAACCGGCTCGCCCATCGCCTCCGCCGCATGGGCGTGGGGCCGCAGGTGCGGGTCGGGATCTGCGCCGAGCGCTCGCTCGAGCTCGTGGTGGGCCTGCTCGGCATCCTCAAGTCCGGCGGCGCGTACGTGCCGCTCGATCCGGACTATCCGCGCGAGCGCCTGGACTTCGTGCTGAAGGACGCGGCCGTGCCGGTGCTCCTCACCCAGGCGGCGCTCTCTCCGGAGAACGACCTCGGGGAGAGCCCCCTGCGGCCCGATCCCGTCGCGGGCGCGGACAACCTGGCCTACGTGATCTACACCTCGGGCTCGACCGGCCGGCCCAAGGGCGCCATGAACGCGCATCGCGGCATCTGCAACCGGCTCCTGTGGATGCAGGAGGCCTTCGGCCTCGGCCCCGGCGATCGTGTCCTGCAGAAGACCCCGTTCAGCTTCGACGTGTCGGTCTGGGAATTCTTCTGGCCGCTGATGACCGGCGCCCGCCTCGTCCTGGCGCGGCCGGGCGGGCACCAGGACCCTGGCTACCTGGCCGACCTGATCGCGCGCGAGGGCGTGACGACGCTGCACTTCGTGCCGCCGATGCTGCGGGCCTTCCTCGAGCAGGCTCCGGGCCGGGCCTCTCTGCGCCGGGTGATCTGCAGCGGCGAGGCGCTGCCGATGGATCTGCAGCGCCGCTTCTTCGCGTGCCTGGCCGGCGTCGAGCTGCACAACCTCTACGGCCCCACGGAGGCGGCGGTCGACGTCACCTGGTGGCCCTGCGATCCAGGGTCGACCGACGCCGCGGTGCCCATCGGCAGGCCGGTGGCGAACACCCGCATCCACCTGCTCGATGCGGAGCTGCGGCCGGTGCCGGTGGGCGAGACCGGGGAGCTCTACATCGGCGGCGTCCAGGTCGGAGGCGGGTACCTGAACCGCCCGGACCTGACCGCCGAGCGCTTCGTCCCGGACCCGTTCGGCCAGGACGACGCGAGGTGGTGGAGCGCAGCAGGCGCCCGCCTCTACAGGACCGGCGACCTGGCGCGGTATCGGCCGAACAGCGGGCCGAACAGCGGGCCGGACGGCGCGATCGAGTACCTCGGCCGGATCGACTTTCAAGTCAAGATCCGCGGCTTCCGGATCGAGCTCGGCGAGATCGAGGCGTGCCTCGACGAGCACCCCGGCGTCGAGGGCTCGGTCGTGACCGCGGCGGAGGGTCCCGGCGGCGACCGGCGGCTGGTGGCGTACCTGCGGCCGGGCCTGCGGCGGGCGTCCGCGGTCCGCCGCTGGCTGCGCCTGGAACGGGATGGGCGGCTCGAGGGCTGCGGCTTCCACGAGCTGCCGGACGGCACCGTGGTCGCCCATCGCGGCCATGGCGAGACCGAGTTCCTGTGGGAGGAGATCTTCGCCGACCGCAGCTACCTGCGGCACGGCATCGAGCTCCGGGACGGCGACTGCGTCTTCGACGTGGGCGCCAACATCGGTCTCTTCAGCCTGTTCGCCGGCCGGGAGGCCGCGGTCCGGATCCATGCCTTCGAGCCCATCCCGCCGGTGTTCGAGACCCTGCGGATCAACGCCGACCTGCACGGCCTCGACATCCGGCTCCATGACTGCGGCCTCGCCGATCGGCCGGGGACCGCCGAGCTCACCTACTACCCCCACGCGACGCTGATCTCCGGCCGGTTCGCGGACGCCGCCGAGGACCGGGAGGTCGTGCGCACCTTCCTGGCCGGCCGGCAGGAGGAAGCCGGGCTCTCGGACGGCCAGATCGAAGAGCTGCTCGACGAGCGGCTCCAGGCCGAGCGCCACGCCTGCCGGCTGCGGACCCTGTCCGACGTCCTCGCCGAGGAGGGGATCGAACGGATCGACCTGCTCAAGATCGACGTGGAGAAGAGCGAGCTGGAGGTGCTCGCCGGCCTGCGCGAGGAGGACTGGCCGAAAGTCCGGCAGGTCGTCGTGGAGGTCCACGACCTCGACGGGCGGGTGCAGCGGGCTCTCGACCTGCTGCGGCGCAACGGCTTCGAGGTCGCCGTCGAGCAGGACCGGATGCTCACCCGCACCGGCCTCTACAACCTCTACGCGCGCCGGCCGGGCCCGCCGCGGGAGACGCCGGGTGCCGCGGTCCGGCCGCGGGAGCGGGCCTGGACCAGCCCGGGCCAGCTCATCCGCGACGTCAGGGCCGCCCTCCGCGAGCGTCTGCCCGAGCACATGGTCCCCGCGGCCTTCGTCCTCCTGGAGGAGCTGCCGCTCAATCCGAACGGCAAGGTGGACCGCAAGGCGCTGCCTGCGCCGGAGTCGGTGCGGCATGCGCTCGGAGAGCGCGGGCACGTGGCCCCGCGCACGGCCACCGAGGAGGCGCTCGCCGTCATCTGGAGCGAGATCCTCGGCGTCGAGCGGATCGGCGCGGAGGACAGCTTCCTCGATTTGGGAGGACATTCGCTGCTCGCCACCCAGGTCATGGCGCGGGTGCGGGACCGGATGGGCGTGGCGCTCGCGCTGCGCGACATGTTCGAGCGTCCGGTCCTCGGCGCGCTCGCGGCCCGGATCGAGGAACGCCGGCAGGCCGAGGCGCCGCCGGGCCCCGGCGTGGCGATCACGGCCGTGCCGCGGACGGGCGACCTGCCGCTCTCGTTCGCGCAGGAGCGGGTCTGGTTCCTGCAGCAGCTCGACCCGACGATCCAGTCCTATCAGTTCCAGGCCCGCCTGCGGCTGCGCGGCCGGCTCGACCCCGAGGCGCTGCGCCGGAGCCTGTCGGAGATCGTCCGCCGCCACGAGATCTTCCGCACCACGTTCCCGACCGTGGACGGCGGGCCGGTACAGCGCTTCCATTCCGCCTGGGATGTGGCGATGCCCTGGGTGGACCTCTCGGGCCTGCCCGGGGCAGACCGGGAGGCGGAGGCCGGGCGCGTGCTGGCCCAGGAGTGCCGGCGGCCGTTCGACGTCGCCCGCCTCCCCCTGGTCCGCTGGACCCTCGTCCGGCTCGCGCCCGACGACCACGCCTGGCTCCACGTCGAGCACCACCTGGTCCACGACGGCTGGTCGTTCAACCGCTTGGTGGAGGAGCTGGCGGCGCTCTACGCGGCGTTCCTCGCCGGCGGGCCTTCGCCGCTCGCGGACCTGCCTCTCCAGTTCGCCGACTGGGCGGTCTGGCAGCGCGCCTGGATGGAGGGGGAGGAGGCCGCGGCCCAGATCGAATGGTGGAAGCGGAACCTCTCCGGCCGGCCCGCGGTGCTGGAGCTGCCGGCCGACCGGCCGCGGCCGAAGCGGCAGAGCTTCCGCGGCACCGTCGAGCGCCTGGAGATGCCCATGGCGCTCTGCGCGGCGCTGCGTGCCGCCAGCCGCCGCGAGGGGATCAGCCTCTACATGCTGATGCAGGCCGCGTTCGCGGCGGTGCTCTCCCGCGTCTCCGGCCAGGACCAGGTCAACGTCGGCTCCGCCGTCGCCAACCGGCGATGGCAGGAGACCGAGCCGATCCTCGGCATGATCGTCGACAACGTCGTCCTGGCCAACGACCTGTCGGGCGACCCGACGGTCGGCGAGCTGCTGCGGCGCACGCGGCGCGTCTGCCTGGAGGCGGGAGCGCACCAGGACATCCCCTTCGACCACGTCGTCGAGGCGGTGCAGCCGGAGCGCGACCTGGCCTACAACCCGCTGTTCCAGGCGAGCTTCAGCTTTCACGACTCGCCCCTGGAGGAGCTGAGGTTCCCGGGCCTGGAGGTGGAGCTGGCCGAGGGCCTGTCCAACGGCTCGGCCAAGTTCGACCTCAACGTCATCTGCATCCCGCGCACCAAGCACGCGAATACCGGCGGGATCACGCTGCTCTGGGAGTACGCCACGGCGCTCTTCGAGCGCGGCACCATGCTGCGCATGATCGGCTGGTTCCATCGAATGCTCGACGCCTTCGCCGCGGCTGGAACGCAGCGGCGGGTCTCCGGGCTGCCGATGCTCGCGCCGGACGAGGAGCGGCAGCTCGACGCCTGGAGCCACGGGCCGGAGCGCTCCGTCGCGCCGGACGCCCGCGTCCACGAGCGGGTGGAGGCGTGGGCGGACCGGACCCCCGAGGCGCTCGCCGTCGGACCGGACCTGACCTACGGCGAGCTGGAGGCCCGGGCCAACCGCCTGGCCCGGCGGCTGATCGCCCTGGGCGTCGGTCCGGAAACCCGGGTCGGCGTCTTCCTGGAGCGTTCGCCCGAGCTGCCGCTCGCCCTGCTGGCCGTGCTCAAGGCCGGCGGCGCCTACCTGCCGCTCGACCCGGACCATCCCGCGGAGCGCCTGGGATACATCCTGGAGGACTCGGCCGTCCCGGTCCTGATCACCTCCGGCGCCCTGTCCGCGCGGGTGCCTTCCGGGGGCGCGCGGATCGTGCTCCTGGACGACTCCGAAACATGGCAGGAGAGCGCGGAGCGGCCTCGGGTGCCGGGTGGCCCATCCAGCCTGGCCTACGTCATCTACACGTCCGGCTCCACCGGCAGGCCGAAGGGGACCGAGCTGTCCCATGCCGGCCTGCTGAACCTGATCGACTGGCACCAGCGGGCCTACGGGATCGCTCCGGAGGACCGCACGACCCAGGTGGCGAGCCCGGCCTTCGACGCGTCGGTCTGGGAGATCTGGCCCACGCTGGCCGGCGGCGCCAGCCTCCACGTCCCGCCCGAGGAGGTGCGCTCGTCACCGCCCGACCTGCTGGCCTGGCTGGCGGCCGAGCGGATCACGGTCTCCTTCCTGCCGACGCCGCTCGCCGAGGCCTGTCTCGCGCTGGAGTTGCCGGATGGTCTGACCCTGCGCGCCCTGCTCGCTGGAGGTGACCGGCTTCATCGGGTCGCCCGAACGCTCCCGTTCCGGTTGATCAACCACTACGGGCCGACCGAGGGCACGGTGGTCACGACGGCCGGAGAGGTGGGTGGCGGGGAGGCCTCTCCGCCGATCGGCCGCCCGATCGACAACTTCCGCGTCCACGTCTGCGACCGTCACCTGCAACGGGTGCCGGCGGGCGTCGCGGGTGAGTTGCTCATCGGAGGCATCGCTCTGGCCCGCGGCTACCTCGGGCGGCCGGACCTGACCGCCGAACGGTTTTTCCCGGATCCTTTCGGCGACGGCGCGAGGCTCTACCGCTCGGGCGACCTGGTGCGCTGGCGCCAGGACGGCCAGCTCGCCTTTCTCGGGCGCACCGACCACCAGGTCAAGATCCGCGGCTTCCGCGTGGAGCTCGGAGAGATCGAGGCCGTCCTGCGCGAGCATCCGGACGTGCGCGACGCGGCGGTCGCGGCGCGGGACGGGAGGCTGGTGGCCTGGGTAACCCCGGACCGGATCGCCTCCGAGGGCCTGCGCGCCTTCCTCGCCGACCGCCTCCCCGCCTACATGGTCCCGTCGGCGATCG
Source organism: Thermoanaerobaculia bacterium (assembly GCA_045807605.1). Taxonomy (GTDB): domain Bacteria; phylum Acidobacteriota; class Thermoanaerobaculia; order Multivoradales; family UBA5704; genus DATMER01. Next base: position 9,919 of record JBJMGZ010000419.1, read on the forward strand.
CGGCTTTGGCCGAGCTGCCGCTCTCGCCCAACGGCAAGGTGGACGTCTCGGCCCTGCCGGCGCCCGAGCCGCAGCGCTCCCTGGAGAAGGCCGCGCCGCGCACTCCGACCGAGGAGATGCTGGCCGCGATCTGGGCGCAGGTCCTGGACCTGCCGGCGAACCCCGGACCGGACGACGATTTCTTCGCCCTCGGCGGCCACTCGCTGCTCGCGACGCAGGTGCTGTCGCGCATCCGCGAGTCCTTCCGGGTGGAGCCGCCGCTGCGCGCGGTCTTCGAGAGCCCGACCCTGGCGGACCTGGGCCGCGTGGTCGACGCCGCCCTGCGCGCCGGCTCCGGGCCGGAGGCGCCGCCGCTCGTCGCGGCCGGGCGGTCCGGGGAGACGTCCGACCTGCCGCTCTCCTTCGCCCAGGAGCGGCTCTGGTTCCTGCACCAGTTCGGAGGCGACGGGTCCGTCTACAACATCCCCGAGGCCTGGCGGCTCCTGGGGCGGCTCGACGTTCCGGCCCTGGAGCGGAGCTTCAACGAGGTCGTCCGGCGGCACGAGGTGCTGCGCACCACCTATCCGATCGACGGCGGGCGGGTGCTCCAGGCGATCGCCCCGGCGCTCCACGTCGACCTCGCCACGGCCGACCTGCGGACGCTGCCGCCGGCAACGCAGGCGGCCGAGGTCCGGCGCCGGATGGCCGGGGAGGCGGCCCTGCCGTTCGACCTCGCCCGCGGGCCGCTGATCCGCACCACCCTGCTGCGGCTCGCTCCGGAGGAGCACATCCTCCTGCTGACCCAGCACCACATCGTCTCCGACGGCTGGTCCATGGGCGTGTTCGTGCGCGAGCTGGCCGCCTTCTACCGCGCCTTCTGCCTGGGCGAGCCGTCGCCGCTCGCGCCGCTGGCGATCCCGCTTGCAATCCAATATTCCGACTTCGCCCGCTGGCAGCGCGGCTGGCTGTGCGGCGAGGCGCTCGCCCATCAGCTCTCCCACTGGCGGCAGCGCCTGGACGGCGCGCCGGCCCTGCTGGAGCTGCCCGCCGACCGCCCGCGCCCCTCGGTCCAGACCTTCCGCGGCGCCGACCGCACCCTGGAGATCCCCGCCGCGCTGGCGCGCGACCTGGAGGACCTCTCGCGGCGGCACGGGGTCAGCCTCTTCATGACCCTGCTCGCGGCCTTCCAGGTCCTCCTCGCGCGCTACACCGGCCGGGAAGACGTCGTCGTGGGCACGCCGATCGCGAACCGCAACCGCCTGGAGACCGAAGGGCTCGTCGGCTTCTTCGTCAACACCCTGGTCCTGCGGGTGGACCTGGCGGGAGATCCGCTGCTGCCCGACCTGCTGCGCCGGGTGCGGGACGCCAGCCTCGACGCCTACGCCTGCCAGGACGTCCCGTTCGAGAAGCTGGTCGAAGAGCTGCGGCCGGAGCGCGATCTGTCCCACACGCCGCTGTTCCAGGTGCTCTTCGCGCTGCACAACTCCCTGCCCATGGAGCTGGAGCTGCCCGGGCTCACGCTCTCCCGGCTGGAGCCGGAAGGCAAGACCGCCAAGTTCGACCTCGCGCTCCACGTGCAGCCGCGGCGGGACGGCAGCCTGCTCGCGTTGGCGCGGTTCAACCGCGACCTGTTCGACGGGACCACGGTGGACCGCCTGCTGCGCCACTTCCGGAACCTGCTGCAGGCGGCGCCCTCTCCGGAGACGAGGATCTCCCGACTGCCGATGCTGGAGGAGAGCGAGCGCTGGCAGATGCTGGCCGAGTGGAACGACACGGCGGCCGGCGGTCTCGACGGCACCGCCCTGCACGAGCCGTTCGAGGCGCAGGCGAGGCGCGCCCCGGCGGCCCCGGCCCTCGACTTCGACGGCGAGGTGACGACCTATGGCGAGCTCGACCGGAGGGCCGACCGCCTGGCCCGCCGCCTGGCCGCTCTCGGCGCCGGCCCCGGAGACCTGGTCGGCATCCATCTCGACCGTTCGGCCGAGATGGCGGTCGCGGTGCTGGGCGTGCTCAAGTCCGGCGCCGCCTACGTGCCGCTGGAGACCTCCTGGCCGCGCGAGCGGCTGCGCTGGATCCTCGCCTCCCAGGGCATCGGGCGCGTCGTGACCCGGTCCTTCCGCCGGCAGGCGCTCGGGGAGGCCGGGCTGCCCGCTGCCGGTGCCGTCTGCCTGGACGAGCCGGGAGCCGGGGCGCCGGTCGCGCGCCGCGCCGGACCGGACGACCTCGCCTACGTCATCTTCACCTCGGGCTCGACCGG
>JBJMGZ010000420.1:0-6779 GCA_045807605.1 Thermoanaerobaculia bacterium
TCCCCGCCTCCCGGAGGACGAAGCTCCGCCACGACCTCTCCACGGTCCGTCACCATGACCACCTCCCCCGAGCGGACCAGCCGCACGTATTCGCTGAGACGGTTCTTGAGCTCACGAATCCCGACCTCCTTCATGAGGACCAATGTAGCCACCGGTAGCCGCATTGTCAAGCCCACACGTGTTCCTACCCCGAAGGCGGGGGCATAGAGGGTGCGGGGAGGCTAAAGTAGGCGCGACAGAAATTGAGCCGCTGCGAAAAGCGGAGGAGGAACGCACATGTCATCCCATCGTCTTTCCCGGGCCGTCCTGCTGGTCCTGGCCCTGGCTTCTGCAGCCCTGCTGGCCGGACCCGCGGGCGCCCAGACGCCGCTCGGCGCCACGCTGGTCGCGGGCGGGGTCCAGTTCGCGGTGTTCTCGCAGAACGCCACCCGCATCGAGGTCTGGATCTTCGCGAGCCCCACGGCCTCGACGCCGACCGCCCGCCACACGATGACCAAGACCGACACGGTCAACCACATCTGGACCGTGACCGTGTCCGGGGCCGGCGCGGGCACCCTCTACGGCCTCCGCGCCTGGGGCCCCAACTGGCCCTGGAACGCGAGTTGGACCGCGGGCAGCAACCTCGGCTTCGTCTCCCACGCCGATTCGAACGGCAACCGCTTCAACCCCAACAAGCTGCTGACCGATCCCTACGCCAAGGCGGTCACCGGCGAGGTTCAGCGCGTGCTCGGCGGCGACGGCAACTATCACTACTCCACCGCCATCCTGGGCGGCAACAACACCTACGCCTTCGTGGACAGCGCGGGCGCCATGCCCAAGTCGATCGTGATCGACGACGATTCCTTCGACTGGACCGGCGACGTGCGGCCGGACACCGCCATGAAGGATTCGATCGTCTACGAGGTCCACCTGCGCGGCTTCACCCGCAACGACTCGTCGGTGACTTCGACGCTCCGCGGCACCTTCGACGGCTTCAAGGCCAAGGCTTCCTATTTCAGCGGCCTGGGCCTGACCGCGGTGGAGCTGCTGCCGGTCCACGAGTACCCGCAGTACGACGACCCCGTGGGCGGCGCCACCGCCGACCGGGTCAACTACTGGGGCTACATGACCACCCAGTTCTTCGCCCCGAACCGCGAGTACCTCTGCCCGGACTTCGCGAGCTGCACCTACACCGCGGGCCAGCAGGTCAACGAGTTCAAGGAGATGGCCAAGGCCCTGCACGCCGCCGGCGTCGAAGTGTGGCTCGACGTGGTCTTCAACCACACGTTCGAAGGCGGCTCCTGCGGCGGCAACCCGGTGCGCTACATCAACCTGCGCGGCCTCGACAATGCGACCTACTACACCCTGGCGGACGACAAGACCTGCTACTGGGAATCGACCGGCACGGGCAACAACTTGAATGCCAGCCGGCCCGCGGTGCGGCGGCTCATCAAGGACAGCCTCGCCTACTGGCACGACGAGATGGGAGTCGACGGCTTCCGCTTCGACCTCGCCTACGAGCTCGGCCGCGAGGGCAGCGACGGCCGCGTGTTCAACTCGAACGCCACGACGCTCGTCGAAATCGCCCAGCTCGCCCAGGACGACGATTTCAAGGTGGTCGCCGAGGCCTGGGACACCGGCGGCTACGGCGTCGGCCAGTTCCCCGCGGGCTGGTCGGAATGGAACGGTTTCTGGCGCGACAACGTGCGCAAGTGGGCCAAGGGGGACAACAGCCAGGCGGGCGGCCTCGGCGCCTCGATCACCTCCACCTGGAGCGGCTTCGGCGCTCCCGAGGAGAGCGTCAATTTCGTCACCGCGCACGACGGCTTCACGCTCAACGACCTGGTCTCCTACAACACGAAGCAGAACGGCACCGGCGACTGCAACCCCACCGGCGCGGACGCGAACAGCGGCAGCAACGACAACGACTCGTGGGACAGCGGCGGCGACGAGGTGCTGCGCCGGCGCCAGATCCGCAACTTCGCCACCCACCTGCTCGTGCACCACGGCGTGCCCATGATCCTGGCCGGCGACGAATTCCGCCAGACCCAGAACGGCAACAACAACGGCTACATGGCGGACAACGCCTGCGGCTGGATCAACTGGCAGAAGAAGACCGACAACCCGAAGATGTACGACTACTTCCGCAAGCTCGCCGCCTTCCGCAAGGCCCATCCCGGCCTGCGGCGGAGCGTCGCGGTGGCCGGCAGCGATCACGACGGCGACGGCTACAAGGACCTCGCCTGGCACGGCACCACGCCGGACACGCCGGACTGGAGCTCGACCTCGCACACCCTCGCCTTCCTGATCGACGGCTCGTCGGCCGAAACCGGAGGCGCCTCCAGCGCGCCCGATCTCTACGTGGCCTACAACGCCTACTGGACCAACCTCAACTTCACGATCCCCACGGCGCCCAACGGAAAATGCTGGTGGCTGCTCGCGGACACCGCGGACTGGGCCGAGGGCACCGGCAACATCTACTACGACCCGGCGGTGAGCTCGTGGAGCTCGCAGATCCTGCCCAAGATCACCGGCTCGACCTACGGCGTGCAGGCGCGCTCGACGCTCGCGCTCCTCGCCCGCACCTGCACCGATCCGGCCGCCGTGCGGGTGGACTTCACGGTCAACAACTTCGTGACCTCCGTGGGACAGGATCTTTACGTGGTCGGCAACGTCCCCGAGCTCGGCAACTGGGACGTGACCAAGGCGGTCAAGCTCAACTGGGTGGACAGCGACACCTGGAGCGGCCCGGTCTTCTGCCCGTCGAGCCGCGGCTCGGCCATCCAGTACAAGTACATCATGAGGAGCGGAGGCTCCACGACCTGGGAGAACGGCAGCAACCGCAGCTACACGGTGCCGTCGTCCGGCTCGGGGAGCCGCAACGATTACTGGCAGTTCTGATCTGAGCGGTCAGGCCCGGCGATCGTACGATCGCCGGGCAGCTCTCTCATGCACCGGCCCCGCCGCCAGGCCGCTTGGGCTCGAGCTCCTCCATCACCCTGCCCCGCTGATCGACGTAGACCGTCCGCCCCCGGGAAGTGACGGCCCAGAGGGGATCGAACATCGACAGCGAGGCCCTGCACGGCTTCCACACGAGCTCCGCGCGCGCGTCCGGCCCGAGCCCCGCGCGGGACAGCGCCTCGCCTTCGGTGAGCGTCAACGGCGATCTGGCCGTTTCTGCCGAGGCCAGCAGCTCGCCGGTCCTCTCGTCCAGGAGGGCGACGTGTCCCGGAACGAAGATCAGGAAATACACGAGGCCCTGGCCGTCGAGCCGGCGGACGCGGTGAGCGGTTCCATTCCCGGACTCGGGCAGCGCCAGCAGCCGCAGGGCCCGTCTCACCGCGTCCGCAGGCGACATCAGATCCCCTTCTGATCGAGCGTCAGGGAGGTGAAGATCGCTCCGTCCACGCGGACGTACAGTCGGCGGCGCCCGATGGTGAACATGTAGAACGGATAATAAGGCGAAAGCGATTCGCGGCACGGGCGCCACACCAGGTGCGGGTACAGGCTCAGCGCCTGCTCGCGGACCAGCAGCCGCCCCTGGTCGCTGCCCAGCTCGATTCTCTGGCCGACGATCCGCTTCAGGGCCTCCTTGGGACCGATGCGGAAGAAATCGCCGCGGGCCTTGGGGAGAAGCACCGACTGCCGGTAATTGCCTCGCCGCCCGTCCACCGAGGCCAGGGCGACCGTGCCGCGTGGGCCGCGGAGCGGCACGAGCCAGTAGTAGCTGTCCAGCCGGTCGAGGCGCTGGACCAGAAGGCCGGGCTGCGCCTCGGCCTGGCGCAGGGCGCGCCCCCAGTCCTTGCGCTCGTAAAGCCCGTATTGCTTCATTCCGGCGACCGCGAGCTTCGCCGCGACCTCGGGCCGCAGGATCTCATTGCTGGAAGGGCGGTCCGGAGCGGGCGGGCGCGGCCCGCCGGGCAACGGCGGCGGCTCCGGATCGCACACGGCGACGAACTTGCCGTTCCAGAAACCGCCCGGCACCCCGGTCATGTAGGTGGACTGCCACGTCGCATAGGTGATGTGCTCGTTGGCCACTCCGCGGTCGCCTCCCGTGCCGCACCCGTCCGCCGCCGCGTGCGGCGGCGGCGGCGCCGAGGCCGGCGTGTAGAAGCTCGGCGTGGGCGGCCAGGGATTGTTCAGGTCGAAGGCGGAGATGGTGTAGCTGTTGTCGGCCGAGCTGGCGGGATGCGCGCTCGCGGTATAGCCGCGGATCACGATCCAGTGCGCCCATCCGTAGACGAGCGCGATCGGCCCCACCTGGTAGTGGCGGATGGTCCAGCAGATCTTCCGCGAGATCGCCTCCTCGGTGCCGAGGGCGAAGAGCACGAACGAGTTGGTGAACGCCGGCGGCCGGCGGTCGTTCATCGTCCACTGGAGACCGTCCGGCCCGGTGGCCCAGTTGACTCCCGAGTCGAGAGTGCTGTGGCTGTGATTGTCGGCGTAGAGATCATCCTGGTCCAGGATGCCGGCGCCGATCGTTTCCAGGACCATCTGGGCGCAGGCGGCGCCGCAGTAGTAGTCGGTATCCTGCTGATGGTGCTGGACGGCGAGATTCTCACTGACAGGCATGGCCTCTCCTCCTCTCAGGGATATCAGGCTGCGCTCCGCTCTCCGGAGCGTCAATCGCCCCTCGTGAGCAAGAGAACGGAGCGGGAGCCCGATTCCCCTCAGCGAGAAAGGCTCCGAACCACCGGCTTTCGTACGCGTGCGGCCGCGCCGCAGGATCAGCCACCCTCGTTGCGACGCTCCAGCGCGTTCTTTACCGCCTCCTCCCCTTCGGGCACGAGTCTCACGGGGCCCGCGAGAGCGGCACCGTGCCCGGCAGAATGTTGGGCTCAGCCATAGGAGGCCGGCCAGCGGCGACTAGTACGTCTCAGAAGCAACGGGGCTATCATGGGGTTCATGGAAGCGAAGTGCGCACCGTCCAACCCTGCCGCCCAGCGCAAGCTGCTCCTTGCCGTTCTCGCCTTCGCGGCCCTCTCCTCCCGTGCTGCGGCCAGCGAGAACGCCCCCGTCGACGGCCTCCTGACTTCGCGCGTGTCGGAGAGCTGTTCTCTGCTCGTCCAGGACAAGGGGCTTGAATCGGACACGTGCTGGTCGCTGGCCTGCGAATCTCGCCATGTCGTCGACCTTGGCTGCGGCCTGGCCGCGTTCCACGCGGTCGGGGCTCTCTCTCCTTCGCCCGATGGCCGCTGGCTCGGCGTCGTCTCCGTCGGGGAGGGCCACCCGATTCTCGAAGTCGTGGATCTCAAGAGCCTGCTGGCCGGCCAGGGATATCAGGCGCTCACCCCGGGAGACTCCACGGGAGGCTACAATGGATACGTCATCGCTTTTCTGGGGCATGATTTTCGGCTCAATCGGGCTCGGCTTCTTCGTCTACGGCAAGAAGCAGCAGGCGATCGTCCCGCTGCTCTGCGGCCTCGCCCTCATGATCTTTCCGTACTTCGTTTCCAACGTCATTGTCCTTGTCGTCGTCGGTGTGGCGCTCATGGCCATTCCCTACTTCGTGCGCATCTGAGCCGCTGGCCCGCCCATCACACGCTCACGGCCTCGGGCTTGATGTTGCAAGCTACGGCAATGACGCTGTCCCAGATCGGGCTTCACTGCCCGGGCCTTGCCGGTCGCTCCCGGCCCGAATGGTCCCGCTGCCGTCCGCGAGCAGGGTCTTGGGTGGCTCGACTGGCTGGGGCAGACCTTCCTCAGCCTCTGGGCCGGTGCCTGGATGGAGCCCCTCCGACCGGAGTAGGATTAGATCCGACCGGAGTAGGAGTCGATCCGACTGCAGTAGGATTGGATCCGACTCAAGTAGGAGTCACTCCTACCGGAGTAGGATTAGATCCGACTTAAGTAGGACACACTCCTACCGCGGTAGGATTAGACCCGACTTAAGTAGGAAGCACTCCGACCGCAGTAGGATTAGATCCGACTCAAGTAGGACGCACTCCGACCATAGTAGGATTAGATCCGACTTAAGTAGGAAGCACTCCGACCGCGGTTGGTTTAGATCCGACTCAAGTAGGAGCCACTCCGACCGAGCGATCTGACAGCCGTAACGAAACCGGTGCTACCGAGCCCTTCTTGTTGAGGGGAATGGGGCTCTCGCCTCCGTCCCCCTCCTTGAAAGGAGGGCACCCATGAGAAGAGCCCTGTACGCTTCGGCCGCGCTCCTGGCGATCGCCGTGGGCGCGTGTTGCAGCATCCCGACCTACAGCCCGGCATTCTGGAACCACCAACTGTAGGTGCCATCCGATTCTACAGCATGCCCAGCGGAGGCGGCCGCCCGTGACTTGGCAGGACCCTTGCGCCTGTCGCCGCCCCGCCCTCAGAGGACGCCCAGGGCCTGTTTGACTGGCCAGGCGGTTATACTCAGAGTATGAAGACGGCAGTCTCAATTCCAGACGATGTGTTCGAAGAGGCCGAGCGCCTCGCGATTGACTTGCAGACCTCTCGCAGCCAACTCTACAGTCGCGCATTGCAGGAGTTCGTGGCCAGACATGCACCTGATCGCGTGACGGAGGCGATGAATCGCGTGGTCGATGAGGTTGGAAGCGAGATCGACGAGTTTAGCCAGAGAGCCTCACGTCGAGGGTTGGAGCAAGTCGAGTGGTGATCAGTCAGGGCGAGATCTGGTGGGCCGACTTGAGCGAGCCGACCGGATCAGGCCCTGGTTATCGGAGACCCGTCGTTGTCGTGCAGTGTGACGCGTTGAATCAAAGCCGGATAAGTACGGTCGTATGTGTGCCGCTAACGAGTAATATGAAAGTGGGTCGACGCACCTGGTAATGTGCTTCTGGCTG
>JBJMGZ010000421.1:0-3790 GCA_045807605.1 Thermoanaerobaculia bacterium
CCCGCCCTGCCATCCCGCGGCCCTCCTCGTCGAGGATCTGGCCCGGGAACGCTGGCGGGCCGTGCGGATCGAATAGAATCCGTTCCATGAAAAGGTGGATGTGCGGTCTCTTTGCGGCCTGCCTGGCCCTCGCGCCGGCAATGGCCAAGGAGGAGAATTCCGGCTATCTCGAGATCGACGCCGCCCCGCGCGGCGATGCCCGGGTAACTCTCTGGCTCGACGGGGTGGAGACCCGGGGCCTTGCCGGCCGTCTGCGCAAGGCTTTCCCCTGCGCGCTGGAGCTCCAGCCGGTGCGGGAGCCGGGCTATGCCTCCTTCGAGGGGACCTGCCCCGGGCTCTTCCACCGCGAGGGGAGCCTGGTCCAGGGCCGGATCGACCTGCGGCCGATCCTCGCGGCCGTGGCCCTCAAGGAGCCCGCCTACTTCTCGGTCGAGGTGAAGCTGCCGTCCGCGGCCCTGAAGCGCTGCGGCCCCTGGCGCTCCAGCCCGTACCTCCCCTTCAGCAATGCCTGCCAGACCACGGTCACGCGCGCCTCCAACGACACCGCGGCCGACCTCGCCTACGGCTTCCGGCCCTCCGACCTCATCTGGCGGTTCGGCATCCTGGGAGCGCTGGTCCTCGCGCCGATCCCACTGCTCCTCCGGCGGCGGCGCCGGGTGCTGGCCACGCAGGGCGAGGAGCGCCTGACCGCCTGGTTCGGCTACTGGCGGACCTACCGCGTCCTCCACCAGGGCGGCTGGCTGCTCTGGATCGCGCTCCTCTTCGCGTTCCGGCTCGACGACTGGCCGGCGTACCTCGTGGACAGCCCGCTGGCGGCCGAGATCCTCCTCTTCGCCCTGCTGGCCCTGCCGCCGGCCCTGGTCTACCTCCTGGGGCACCACCTCTCCCAGCCGGTGTTCGCCCACGTCCGGGAGCTGTCGCGCACCCCGCGGGAGGCGCGCCGGGAGGCCCTGAGCTATCTCCTGATCGGCTTGGTGCCGCTCGCCATGTACCTGGTCGGGATCACGGCCACGGGCGAGCACGATGACCGCCTCGGTGCCATGGCCGGCTGGATCCTGGCCGGGCTGGTCACGATGGTTCTCGGCCGGATCGCCCTCCTGCGGAGCACCCGCATGATCCCGCAGGCCGTGACCCTGGGCGAGCTGCGCGACCGGATCTTCGGCATGGCGCGCAAGGTCCGGGTCAAGCTCCAGCAGATCTACATCCTGCCGGCCTCGCGGATGCGGATGGCCAACGCCTTCGCCACCGCCGGCAACAGCGTGATCCTGACCGACTACCTCCTGGCCCATCTCAACCGGCGGGAGGTCGAGGCCGTGGTCGCGCACGAGGTGGCGCACCTGCGCCATCGCCATCCCCGGCTCCTCGGGCTCGCGGTGGCCGGCATCCTGGTCGCCTGGATGATCGGGTCGGCCCTCTTCGACGCCGTGAGCCCGCTCTCCTGGCTCCGGCCGTTTGCCCGCCTCGACCTGACGATCGACCTGCTCCCCCTCCTCCTGCTGGCCGGCCTGCTGCCCCTGCGTCTCCTCATGCGCCGCTTCGAGCGCTCGGCGGATGCCTACGCGGCCATGCTGACCGGCGATCCCGAGGCGATGATCAGCGCCCTGGGCAAGCTCGCCCGCCTGAGCCTGCTGCCGATGCGCTGGACCTGGTGGGAGGACCGGGTGTCGACGCATCCGTCGATGATCCGGCGCGGCGAGGCGCTGGCGCTGCGGTTCGGGCTCTCCTACGACCGCATGGAAGCGCTCCTGCGCGGCGAGGCGGGCCTCCCGGAGGACCGCTACGAGCTGCCCGACGCCATGCGGCCGGACCGGGTCTTCACCACGGAGCACAAGACCCGGGCGAGCCTCGCGGTCCTCTGGGCCGTGCTCGGCGTCACCTCGGGCACCGGCATCCTGACCTCCTGGGCGGTGCACCGCGCCGGGCTGGGGATCGACGAATCCTGGTGGATCTACGGGCTCGCGCTGCTCGGCGGCTGGGCCGTGCTGGTGTTGTTGATGAACCTCCTGGGACCCAGGGGGGAAGACGAGCTCGCCCGCAAGCTCGCGGCGCGCTTCGAACGGGAGGGGATCTCCCCGGATGCGCTCGCCGGCGCCTTCGTCGGCTTCGCGCCGGACGACTCGCCGCGCCTCTACGAAGGGCACGGCGTCTGGGACGTGGGCTTCCTCCTCCCGGGCCGCGACGGCCTGGTCTACCTGGGGGACCAGACCCGCTTCCGCCTCGGGCACGGCCAAGTCGCGGCGGTGCGCCTCGGCCCGGGAACGCCCTCCTGGTGGCGGGTCGGCAGCGTCTACGTCGACTGGCGGAGCGCCGAGGGCTGGACGCGGACCTTCCACCTGCGCGGCCGAGGGCGGACGCTGCTGGGAATCCGCCGCAGCACGAAGCAGCTGGCCGAGAAGCTGTCCGCCTGGCTGAGGTCTCCAGAGGGCTCGCCGGAGCTGCCCGCCGCCCTCGCCGAGCTGCCGCCGCCGATGGTCGCGGAGGTCACCGGCCTCTTCCCGCGGGAGGCCCTGCGTCCGCGCAACCTGCTCGTCGTCTGCTGGCTGATCTTCGTGCTGACCTTCTTCGTCTCCCTCCTCATCGGGAACTGGGAGGGCTCGCTGACCGCGCTCGTGCTGGCCATGGCCATCTACTTTGCCCAGATCGTGCCGTACTTCTTTGCGGCGGGGCCAAAGAAGAAGCCGGCGGCGGGGGCGGAGGAGAGGCGGGCGGCGTGAGGGGGTACAATGGTTCCATGGCCAGTCGCCAAGCCGTCATCGACATCCCGGAACAGATCCTGCTGGCCGAGAAAACCGACGAGGCCTCCTTCGCCCGTGAGTTGCTGACTCTGGCCGCCGTCAAGCTGTACGAACTGGGCAGGCTCTCATCCGGCCGTGCTGCCGAACTGGCCGGCATGTCCCGGGTCGAGTTCCTCCTCTCCCTCGGGCGCTACAACGTCTTCCCGTTCGAGGCCGAGCTGCGCGAGCTGGAAGCCGCTCGTGGCTGAGGTCATCAGCAACACCTCGCCTCTGCTGTACCTCTATCGCGTCCAGGCTATTGACCTCCTTCCCACGATGTTCGGAGAGGCCTGGACTCCGAGCGCGGTTGTGCAGGAGCTGAGGGCTGGCCGCGAGAAGGGTTACGACGTGCCCGAACCGTCGACCTATCCCTGGCTGCGAGTGGTGGATCCTCGTGCCATACCTTCCGAATGGCTGGCATCTGATCTGGGCCCCGGAGAGCTTGCCGCACTTTCTCTGGCTCTTGAGAACCCTGAGAGGATCATTCTGGTCGACGATGCCCTCGCCCGGCGTATTGCGCAGACTGCCGGCCTGACCGTCTGGGGAACGCTTCGAGTCCTCCTCGAAGGTAAATCCAGAGGGCTGCTGGAGAGGATCGCTCCCCTCATCGATCAGCTCGAGCAGGCAGGGATGCGGATTTCATCGTTGATCCGTCTGCGGGTGCTGGCCCTCGCGGGCGAGTCGGAGTGACTCACTACACCACCCGGTCCGCCTGCAGGAACCACAGCTCGAAGCGCGGCGGCTCTTCCAGGGCCAGCGCGTCCTTGAGAGCCCGTACGTAGGTGGCCCCCTGGGGGGCGTAGACCGCCGCCCGGGCCTCCACCACTTCCGGATTGTCGGTCTTGTAGTCGGCCACGACCAGGCGACCGGTGGCGGGATCGCGGTAGAGGAGATCGATCGTCCCGGAGACGACTCCTACGGCATGCCCTGACGGCGGGAGCAGCACCGGCAGCTCGCGGGCGAGGACGTGCTCGCGCAGCTCTCTCAGACGGACCAGCAACCCGCTCGCGGCAAAA
>JBJMGZ010000422.1:0-4639 GCA_045807605.1 Thermoanaerobaculia bacterium
CCTGACCCTCGACCCCAACAACCCGCGCATCCTGTACGCCTCGACCTGGCGCGTGAAGCGGACCCCGTACAGCCTGGAGAGCGGCGGCCCCGGCTCGGGCCTGTGGAAGAGCACCGACGGCGGCAACAACTGGACCGACATCACCCACAGCCGCGGGCTGCCGCAGGGGACAGTCGGCATCATCGGCGTGTCGGTGTCGCCTGCCGATTCCGAGCGCGTCTGGGCCATCGTCGAGGCCGACGACGGCGGCGTCTTCCGCTCCGACAACGGCGGCCGCACCTGGACCAAGACCAGCGACGACCGCAACCTCCGCCAGCGCGCCTGGTACTACACCCGCATCTACGCCGACCCGAAGGACGAGGAGGCGGTCTACGTGGTCAACGTCCAGTTCCACCGCTCCAAGGACGGCGGCAAGACGTTCACCGCGATCCGCACGCCGCACGGCGACAATCATGATCTCTGGATCGATCCGAACGACCCGCTGCGGATGATCGAGTCGAACGACGGCGGCGCCAACGTCTCCACGGACGGCGGCCGGACCTGGACGGACCAGGACAACCAGCCCACCGCGCAGATGTACCGCGTCTCGACCGACAACGACTTCCCCTACCGCCTGCTCGGCGGCCAGCAGGACAACTCCGCGCTGCGCATCCGCAGCCGCTCCGCCTTCAACGGCGCCATCGGCGACGAGGACTGGGACATGACGGCCGGCGGCGAGAGCGGCTATGTGGTGGCCGATCCGCAGAACCCCGACGTCGTCTACGGCGGCTCCTACGGCGGCCTCCTGATGCGGGTCAACCACGACACCGGCGAGGTGCGCGACGTCAACGCCTGGCCCGACGATCCCATGGGCTGGGGCGCGGCCGACATCAAGTACCGCTTCCAGTGGAACTACCCGATCCTCTTCTCGCCGAACGACCCGGACACGCTCTACGCGGCGGCCGACGTCCTCTTCAAGTCGACGAACGAAGGGCAGACCTGGGAGGCGATCTCGCCGGACCTGACCCGCAACGACAAGTCGAAGCAGGGCCCGTCCGGCGGCCCGATCACCAAGGACAACACCTCGGTCGAGTACTACGGCACGATCTTCGCGGTGGCCGAGTCGCCGCTCGAGAAGGGGCTCCTCTGGACCGGCTCCGACGACGGCCTGATCCATGTGTCCCGCGACGCCGGCAAGACCTGGAAGAACGTCACGCCCAAGGGCATGCCCGAGTGGATGATGATCAACAGCGTCGAGCCGCACCCGTTCGAGAAGGGGGGCCTCTACGTCGCCGGGACGCGCTACAAGTCCGACGACTTCCGGCCGTACCTGTACCGGACCATGGACTACGGCGCCACCTGGACGCGCATCGACCAGGGCATCGACCCCATGCACTTCACGCGCGTGGTGCGGGCGGACCCGGTGCGCCGGGGCCTGCTCTACGCCGGCACCGAGCGCGGCGTCTACGTCTCCTTCGACGACGGCGGGCGCTGGCAGCCGCTGCAGCTCAACCTACCCATCGTCCCGGTCACCGACCTCGCCGTGCGGGACGGCGAGCTGATCGCCGCCACCCAGGGCCGGAGCTACTGGATCCTGGGCAGCTTGGCCAACCTGCGGCAGCTCCCGGAGGATCTCTCTCCGAAATCGCCGCACCTGTTCGAGCCCGCGCCGGTCCAGCGTCTCGTGGCCGGAGGGTTCCAGGACCCCAACGCCGCGGCGCGCAACCAGGGCACCAACCCGCCGGCCGGCGCGGTCGTCTACTACTTCCTCGACAAGGCGCCGTCCGAGGAGGCGGCGAAGGAGGCGAAGCTGGAATTCCTCGACCGCGACGGCAAGGTGGTGCGCAGCTTCTCCGGCCAGCCGGCCGGGATCAAGCCCGCCGAGAAGGCCGAGCCGCGCACCGAGGGGCCCAAGGAGGATCAACCGGAAGAAGCGCCCCCCGCTCCCCCGGAAGGCCTGCTCAAGAAGACGGCCGAGGGCACCGCCGAGGCCACGGAGAAGCAAGCCCAAAAGAAGGACAACCAGAAGAAAGACGAAGAGGAGCTCAAGGCGCCCATGGAGGCCGGTCTCAACCGCTTCGTCTGGGACCTGCGCTACGCCGCGGGCAAGACCTTCCCGGGCATGATCCTCTGGTCCGGAGACCCGTTCGCGCCGCTGGTCCTGCCGGGGGACTACCAGGTCCGGCTGACCGTGGGGGGCGTCACCCGCACCGCGCCGTTGCAGGTGGTCAAGGACCCGCGCTCGGCGGCCACCCAGGAGGACCTGGAGGCCCAGCACCGGTTCCTGATGGACGTGCGGGCCAAGCTCGACGAGACCCACGACGCCATCCGCCAGGTGCGGGACGTGCGGGCGCAGCTCGATGACCTGAAGAAGCGCATCGAGGACCTGGAGGCGCCCGGCGCGGAATCGCAGCACGCCAAGCTCCTGGACGCAGCCAAGGCCCTCGACGAGAAGATGACCAAGGTCGAGGAGGCTCTCTACCAGACCAAAAACCGGAGCCCGCAGGACCCGCTCAACTTTCCGGTGCGGCTCAACGACAAGCTCAACGCGCTGGCCGGCTCGGTGGGCGGCCTCGGCGACTCCCGGCCCACGGACCAGGCGGTTCAAGTCAAGACGGAGCTGACCCGGGCGGTCGACGCGGAGCTGGCGAAGCTCGCCGAGATCTTCGCCAAGGACCTGCCGGCGCTCAACGAGATGGCGCAGAGCGAGGGGGTCGCGACGGTGATCCTCTCCCCTTCTCGGCTAAAATGACGGGGATAGGAGCCACCCATGACGACGACAACCATGATGACACCCCCGCGTTTCGCGACCTATGAGCTGAAAGGCTGGGACCTCTCCGAGCTCCTCCCGCAGCCGGCCGAGGAGGCGAGCTCGGCACGGCTCGGCGAGGAAGAGCTCGACGAGATCGAGCAGGCGGTCTCCGCGTTCGAGGCGCGCCGGGCGGACCTCCATCCCGGCATGGATCCCGCCACCTTCCTGGAGATCCTGCGCCAGTACGAGGCGATGAACGAGCGGATGTCCCTCATCAGCGGCTACGCCTCGCTCTGGTTCTACGCCGACACGAGCAGCCAGGAGGCCCTGGCCTTCCGCAACCGCGTGCGCACGGCCATGACCGCGACGGGCAACCGCATCCTCTTCTTCACCCTCTGGTGGCGCGCGCTCACCGACGAGGAGGCCGAGCGCCTGCTGCCCCAGGGATCCGAGAATGCGGACCAGCTCCATTACCTGCGCGACCTGCGGCGCCTGAAGCCGTTCACCCTGGACGAGAAGTCCGAGCAGATCATCAACCTCAAGGACGAGAACGGCATCGGCGCGGTCAACACCCTCTACTCCATGCTCACCAACCGGCTGGAGTTCAGGCTGGAGGTGGACGGCGAGACGAAGACCCTCACCCGCGACGGCCTGATGGCCTACGCCTTCTCTCCGAAACCGGAAGTCCGCGTCGCGGCCTACCAGGAGCTCTACCGCGTCTACGAGGGCGAGGCCACCATCCTCGGCCAGATCTACACCAACCGGGTGCGCGACTGGTACGACGAGCACGTGACGCTGCGCGGCTATCCGTCGGCGATCTCGGTGCGCAACGTGGACAACGACATCCCGGACCAGGCGGTGCAGGTGCTGCTCGACGTCGCGCGCGAGAATGCGCCGATCTTCCAGCGCTACTTCCGGCTCAAGGCCGGCTGGCTGGGAATGGACCGCCTGCGACGCTACGACGTCTACGCTCCGCTCGCCACCTCGGACCGGGCCATCGAGTACGGCGACGCGGTGCGCTCGGTGCTGGAGACGTTCCACGACTTCCATCCCAGCTTCGCGCAGATGGCGGAGCGGGTGTTCGCCGAGGACCACCTCGACGGCGAGATCCGCAAGGGCAAGCGCGGCGGGGCCTTCTGCTCGACGGTGCTGCCGCGCCTGACGCCATGGGTGCTGGTCAACTACGCCGGCCGGGTGCGCGACGTGGCGACGCTCGCGCACGAGTTGGGGCACGCGATCCACAGCATGCTCGCCGAGGACCACTCGCTGCTCACCCAGCACGCCTCGCTGCCGCTGGCCGAGACGGCTTCCGTCTTCGGCGAGATGCTGATGACCGACCGCCTGCTGCGCGAGGAGCCCGATCCCCTGGCCCGGCGCGAGCTGCTGGCCGCGGCCGTGGACGACGTCTATGCCACGGTGCTGCGGCAGGCCTACTTCGTGATGTTCGAGCAGGAGGCGCACGAGGCGATCCGCGAGGGGCGCGCGATCGAGGAGATCTGCGAGCTCTACATGGCCAAGCTGGTCGAGCAGTTCGGGGACAGCGTGGAGATCGCGCCCGAGTTCCGCTACGAGTGGCTGTCGATCCCGCACATCTACTCGACGCCGTTCTACTGCTACGCCTACAGCTTCGGGCAGCTCCTGGTGCTGGCGCTCTACCGGCGCTACCAGGAGGAGGGCGAGAGCTTCAAGCCCGGCTACCTCAAGCTCCTCTCCTACGGCGGCTCGGAGCGCCCGGAGGCGATCCTCAGCGAGACCGGGATCGACATCACCGACCGCGCCTTCTGGCAGGGCGGCTTCGACCTCGTCCGCGAGCGCATCGACGAGCTCGAGGGCATGAAGCTGCCGAGACCTTGAAACGTCCTCCCGGCGGCCTTCGTCTTGTCCGATGAGACGGGACGATGGGCTCCC
>JBJMGZ010000423.1:0-17769 GCA_045807605.1 Thermoanaerobaculia bacterium
AGAGGGCGCCCTTGGAGCCGAGCGCGAGCCGGTTCTCCGTGGGCTCGCCGTTGACGAGATAGCGCGACCCGCGCGGCTGCCGGTTCGCCACCTGCGCGCCGAGGCTGTCCGTCTCCTCGCCCACGACCAGCAGCAGCCCGAACCCGCCGGCCCCCTGGGACAGGAGCGTCTCGATCGCCTTGATCATGGCGGCCAGGATGCCCTTGGTGTCGCAGGCCCCCCGGCCGTAGACGAAATCGCCGTCCTCGGAAGAGGGGAAGAAGGGCGGCACGGTGTCGATATGGGTGGAGAGCACGACGACCGGCTCGCCCCAGCTCGCGAACAGGTTGAAGCGCTCCCCCGCGACCGGCATGCGCTCGACCGGGCCGAGCCGGGAGAGGTACTCGAACAGGAAGTCGCCGACGGCGCGCTCGTTGCCGGTGACCGACTCGACGTCGATCAGGGCGCGGGTCAGGGCGATGAGGTCCATGCTCCCGACACCTCCAAAGGTGTATAATGTCGTCCATGAGCGAGCCCACCTTGCCGACCCCGCCGCCGGTACGAGGTCTGCGCACCGGCAAGATCCATCTCACCAAGGCATCGGCCAGCGAGATTCTCCATTCTCTGGGAGTACGCCCCTCTGACATCAGGGTGGCCGAGAAGGCTCTTCAAGCTGCGCTCACCCGAAAGCCGAAGCGCCGCAACACCCGTTGAATGTCTTTGCCCGTTCGCGATTCCAGGGGAGTGTTCCTGAACGTCCCCTTCGACCCCGCATACCAGTCGTTCTTCGTGACTCTCGTCAGCGCCATCGTTTCTTTGGGACAGATGCCCCGCTGCGTGCTCGAGGTTCGCGAGAGCGGTCAGGGCCGGCTCGCCCGCATTTACGAGCTGCTTCGCTCCTGCGAGGTGTCGATCCATGATCTCTGCCGCACCGGGCAGCCGGCAAGATTCAACATGCCATTCGAAATGGGGCTGGCATGCTCGCTTGCCTTGGCTGGCGGTCCTCATGACGTCGTCGTGCTCGATACGGTCCCTTACCGCCTCGACAGGACCCTCAGCGACTACAAGGGTCGTGATCCTCTGATCTACCACCATCGCGTCGACAATCTTATCGACTGCATGGCGGATGTCTTCCAAGTCGCGCAGGAGCCTACCCCAAACATCCTGAAAGCCGAGGCCCGCATCCTTCGGAAGTCGGCCCGGGAGATCGCAAGGCAGTACGGCGGCACGATCTTCCGTCCCGTGGCCTTTCGAGCTCTCGTCGCTGCCGCAATCGCCCGGGCCAAGTCTCAAGGTTTGATCACGCCTTAATCGAAGGCTTGCAACGAAACCGGCCCCTCCGCGCCTGTACGTGCGCAAAGGAGAACCTCGACCATGAGCTGGATCAAGCACACCGGGGCCCGGTACCACACCCAGGACACGGGCTATTACTGCGGCGCGGCCTGCGCCATGATGATCCTGAACGAGATCGGCGTCGCCTACGCCGACCTGGACCAGGACGACCTCTACACCTCGAACCACGACCACAACGCCGTGCCGGGCAGCGCCTGGTACACGGACCCCTACGGGCTCCGCTACACCCTGGTCGACCGCCGGCCGGCGGCGTTCACCAACACGTTCGTGGTGCACAAGCCGCTGACCGAGGCGGAGGGCACGCGGGATATCGTCTATACCCTGTGGCGCTACGGGGTTTCGCCCTCGGTGCTGGTGTACGGCTGCGCCCACTGGATCGTGGTGCCGGGCCTCCAGACAGACGTCGAGCCCGCGACCGGAGCGTCCTACACGGTCGAGGGCTTCTGGGTGCACAACCCGGTCTACAAGGACAACGAGCCCCACAGCGCCACCGACTCCTGCGGCACCGGCGGCGTCGAGGGGAGCTCCAACGAGTTCGTGACCTATCTCGGCTGGCAGACCACGTACTTCACCGGCTGCGCCTACGACTCCGCAGGCGGCGAGCGCCAGTACATCAGCGTCTGCGATCCCGACGTGCGCAAGCTGGAGCTCCCGCGCCGGAAGCCGATCGAGCGCAGATTCCAGGAGCGCCGGCTGCTCACCCCGGCGGAGGCGCAGGAGGCGGCGCAGGCCGAGCTCAGAGGCTATCGCCTGCACGAGGACAAGCGGGTGAGCGAGCGGCTGGCCAATGCCCAGCCCGCGGCGCCGATCCCCGTGCTGAGGCTCGACCGGCTCAACAGCTACTATTACCTCGTGCCCTGGGGCACGGACGCCGGCGTCGGCGCCTCGGCCCAGGTCGACGCGCGGACCGGCCTGCTGCACGGGCTGCACCTGCACCAGGACCCGGTGCGCAAGCAGTTCCTGGCGCGCAAGAACGTCCTGGCCCGGATCGCCGGGCAGCGTTTCGAGCTCAAGGACAGGAACGGCCGCCTGGGCCGCGTGACGCTCTTCCCGGAGACGGCCTGCCTGTCGCCCTTCCTGGTCTGGAGGCCGTGCCAGGAGTCCTGGTCGCCCCACCTGCCGTTCTACCAGGTCACCGTGGGGGACCACCGGCTCTATGTCCGCGTCGACGGCGAGGTCTTCACCCACCTGACGATCGAAGGAAAGGGGATGTGATCCGGACGTGATCACCGGGTTTGAAGCCGCGGAGGCGGCGCGCCGGGCTCCCCACCTGCCGTCGGGAGAGCCCGGCCTGCCGCGGCTCGTCGAGCGGCTCGACGGCGGGCCGGCCTACTACCTCGTGCCCTGGGAGACGCCCGGGGGCACGGCCGGGCTCGTCCAGATCGAGGCGGGGCAGGGCGGCGTGCTCGGCATCACGACGTTCCAGCAGCCCGGCCCTTCCCCCCTCCTCGCGCCGGAGCAGGCCCGGGACGCCGCGGCGGGCGGGGAGGTGCTCCGCCTCGTCTGGCAGCCCTGCCAGGAGAGCACCTCGCCGGTCCTTCCGTTCTACGAGGTCGCGCGGGCGGACGGCCGGAGGTCGTACGTGGACATGTCCGGCCGCGCTCTGGACCGTCTGACGCCGCTCGGACGAGGGGGCGGCGGCCAAACGAGTGGGTAGACCCCGCGAAACACTTGTGCGAACGCGCTACCCACTTGTCGGAGATCGCTACCCACTGGGTAGACCTCTCCACACACTCACGCGAGCACGCTACCCACTTGTTTGGGATCGCTACCCATTGGGTAGATCCTTCCCCTCACTTGTCCGAGCCAGCTACCCACTCATTCGCGGCCGTTACCCACTCGTTTGAGATCGCTACCCAAGAGGTAGACCCCTCTACCCGTTGCTTCGGGAGCCCGGCGGACGTATCGTAGGCGCCATCCTATTGATTCCATTCCAAGGAGGAGGGTGATGCCCGAGACTCATTCCATCGGCTCGCACACCACCTGGTTCGAGGAGCCCGACCTCATCGGGCTGCGGCTGTCCGGCGACGTTTCGGTGGCGGAGAGCGAGGTCCTGGCCCGCGAGCACCTGGAGATGGCCGAGGGGCGCGGCAGCGTCTTCATGCTGGTCGACATGACCGAGTTCGGCAGCGGCACTCCCGCCGGCCGCAAGGTCACGTCGGAGGCGCTCCACCGCATGCCCGTGCGCGGCGTCGCTGTCTGCCGGGCGAAGCTCACGTCCAGGGTCATGGCCAAGCTCGTGTTCGCGGGCGTGAAGCTGTTCGGCAAGGAGCGCCGGGGATTCCCCATCGAGTTCTTCGACGACGAGCCCGAGGCCCGCGCCTGGATCGCGGAGGCTAGAGGGACTCGATAGCTTTCTCGACGATCTCGTCCCGGCCGGCGGCGTTGCTGCCGCCCGAGCGGGCGCCCACGACCTCACCCAGCCGGTGCTCCTCGATCATTCCCGGCAGGGTCTCGGAGAAGCCGTCCGACCGGCCGTCGATGAGGAAGGCGGCGCGGCGGATGCGCGGCTCGAGCGGCGGGATCGTCCAGAAGGTGGTCAGCCATTCCACGTCGCTGTGGTCGGGCTTCATGACCACCGGCACCTGCCATTTCGAGCTCGAGACCGTGCGCTCGGTCACATGGGACAGGACCTCGTTCGAGACGTTCGAGCCGCGCCGCAGGTCGAAGACGACTCCGCGGGCGGCGGCGAGCCGGGGCAGCAGGGCCTCGAAGTCCGTCTCCTCGATGCGCCCGAGGTCGACGTAGACGATCCCGGGGCGCGGCTCGGCGACCGGCGGCAGCGGCGTGCCCGCCGGCAGCCGCTCGTACGGAGTGTCGCGCGCAAGACCGACCTCGCCGGCCTGCTTCAGTTGGAGAGTCACCCGCGAGCCGGGCGGTCCATAGAGGAGGCGTTCGAGGGTCCACCACCGCCGGGCCTCCGGAGTCGCGGCGGAGACGAGCGCCTCCTCCTCCCGGACGGCCTCTTCCGCGGGCCGGCCGCCCACGCTCAGCACCACGTCCCCCGTGTAGGCGCCACCCGTGATGGTGAGCTGCCCTTCGATCCACTCCCAGGCGAGCGGCAGGGCCGCCAGGGGCTCGTCCTTGCGGGTGAAGCCCGCTCTGGAATCGTTCAACGGGACCAGCATCCGCCGCACGGCGCGGACGAAGCCCTCACGGTCCCCTCTCGCGGCGGCGAAGGCCGGCCGCGGATCGTCCGGCTGCCCCTCGGGATGGAAGTGCTGGAGGATGCCCCAGGCCAGAGCCACCGAGGCCAGCCGCGCCTCGCGGGTGTCGCCGCTGACGGTGATCGCCGGCAGGGCCGGCAGGACCGCGGGCGGGGTCTGGGTGTCGGCATAGAGGGAGACCGGAAGGTACGCGGTCACCCCGGCGCCCAGGTCCGCCTGCAGGACCTCGGAGGGCCGCACGAAGCGGGGGACGGCGATCGGATCGCTGACGATGCGGGCGCAGCCGCCCCGGCGGCAGACGTCGCCGCGCTCCGTAGACAGGTGGTACCCGGCGGTACCGGCAGGCCGCTCCCGCAGCTCCGGCGGCATCTCCCAGCGCGCGCCGTTGGGGACGACCCGCAGCGTGGGCGCGAGCGGCTTGAAAAAGGTTTCCAAGGCGCGGGCGAGGGACGCCGGGTCTTCGGCGCCTTCGACGGCGTTCACGCCGACCACGGCGACCTGGTTCCAGTTGGCCTTGGCCACCGCGTCGCTCGGGTGGAAGAAGCGCACCAGCGAGAGCAGGCGGGCGTAGGCAACGAGGGGGTCGAGATCGCGGGCGGGGGTGGCGCCCGCCAGGAGCAGGGAGAGTGCGAAGACGGCCAGGAGCCGATGGCGGTGCATGGCCGGAGCATAACGTGTTCTAATTCTGCCGCCGTCCCAACGCCCCACTCCACAGGAGGCATTCATGGACCCCAAGACCGCCGTGACGCTCGCCACGATCTCCTATTGCGACGACGTTCAGCCCTCCTTGAACGCGAACATCCCCGGCTGGACCGCGGCCTGGGTGCCGACCGCGCCCATCTATGGCAACACGGCCTTCATCGCCTACGACGGGCACTCGCAGTACGCCGTGGCCATCCGCGGCTCGCTCCTCAGCTTCACCTGGCAGGCGTTCTACAACTGGTTCTACCAGGACCTCGACGTCTTCTACCAGGTCCCCTGGACGATCGGCGGCGACAGCAAGGCCATGATCGCGCAGGGCGCGAGCAACGGGCTCAACGACCTGACCGGCCTCGTCGACGGCAACGGCGTCTCGATGATCTCCTTCCTGGAGAGCGTCCTGGTGAGCGGGACCTCGCTGACGGTCATTGGTCACAGCCTGGGCGGCAACCTGGCCACGGTCCTCGCCCCCTGGCTCTACTACACGCTCAAGCAGGCGAACAAGAGCGTGCCGATGTCCGTGTACACGTTCGCCGCGCCCGCGGCCGGCAACCAGGCCTTCGCGAACGATTACGACAAGCTGTTCGGGGGCAGCTCGTGGCGCTACCAGATGAAGAACGACATCATCCCGATGTTCCCCGTGCCCTCGCAGGTGCTGATCGTGTCCCTGTGGTACTCGCCGGCGCCGCTGGCCTCGGCGCTCTCGGTCCAGTACCAGGGCTACACGGTGACGCTGCAGGAAGCGTACTTCCTGATCTCGGGCGCGATCGGCGTCTCCGAGTACAGATACGGCTCGTACTACACCCAGACGAACCAGACGCAGGGGTCGGTGCAGCTCACCACGAGCCTGTGCAACCAGTGGCAGCAGAACACGATCGACGCCTATTTCGACACCGTCTCCTGCTACCACAGCATCCAGAATTACGCCAAGGCCGTGGGCCTCGGGAATGCCGTGGTGTGCAAGTCGGCGACGGGGCAGCTCCAGCAGCCGGAAGGGTTGCTCCGCTCGTGAACTAGAATGCGGCCCCTATGCCGCCCGCCGTCCTCCTGACCTGCGAGTCCCTGACCAAGGGCTTCGGTGCCCACCCGCTGTTCGAGGGGCTCTCCTTCGGCCTGTCCGAGGGCGACCGCGTGGGGCTCATCGGGCCGAACGGCTCGGGCAAGTCCACGTTCCTGCGCATCCTGGCCGGGATGGAGGAGGCCGACACCGGCTCCCGCGCCGTCCGCCGCGGCACGCGCATGGGCTATGTCCCCCAGGACCCCGCCTTCCCGCCGGGGCAGACGGTCGAAGGGGTCCTCGCCGAAGCCCTCGCCGATGATCACTCCGAGGACTTCGAGAAGGCGACGCGGGTGGCCGTGGGGCTCGGCAGGGCGGGCTTCAACGATCCGGCCCAGGCCGTGGACGTGCTCTCCGGCGGCTGGAAGAAGCGCCTGGCCATCGCCCGCGAGCTGGTCCGGGCGCCGGACGTGCTGCTCCTCGACGAGCCCACGAACCACCTGGACGTCGAGGGCATCCTCTGGCTGGAGGAGCTGCTCGAGAGCGAGCCGCTCGCCTACGTGGTGGTGAGCCACGACCGCTGGTTCCTGGAGAACGTCGCGACCCGCATGCTGGAGCTCGACCGGCGCTATCCCGAGGGGCTCTTCCAAGCCCTGGGGAGCTACAGCGACTTCCTGGAGAAGCGCGACGAGGTGCTGCGCAACCAGGCCGAGTACCAGGCGTCGCTCGCCAACCGGGTGCGGCGCGAGGTAGAGTGGTTGAAGCGCGGCGCCAAGGCGCGCACCACCAAGGCCAAGGGGCGCATCCAGGAGGCCGAGCGGCTCATCGGCGAGCTGGCTGAGGTCAAGGAGCGCACCGGGGCGTCCGTCAACGCCCGCGTCGGCCTCGACTTCAACGCCTCGGACCGCAAGACGAAGAAGCTCCTCGTCGCCACCGGGCTCGCCAAGTCCTTCGACGGCCGGCGCATCGTCTCGGGGCTCGACGTCAAGCTCACCCCGGGCACGCGGCTCGGCCTGCTCGGGCCGAACGGCAGCGGCAAGACCACGCTGCTGTCGCTCCTCGACGGCACCCTGGAGCCCGACGCCGGCACGATCGAGCGGGCGGAGTGGCTGAAGACCGTCCGCTTCGAGCAGGGGCGCGACACCCTGGACCGCTCGGTGTCGCTGCGCCGGGCGCTCGCGCCGGAGGGGGACTCGGTGCTCTACCAGGGGCGCTCCGTGCACGTGGCCTCCTGGGCGAAGCGCTTCCTGTTCCGGTCCGAGCAGCTCGACACGCCGGTGTCGCGGCTCTCGGGCGGCGAGCAGGCGCGCATCCTGATCGCCCGCCTGATGCTCCAGCCCGCGGACCTGCTGATCCTGGACGAGCCCACGAACGACCTCGACATCCCCACGCTCGAAGTCCTGGAGGAGAGCCTGCTGGAGTTCCCCGGCGCGCTCGTCCTGGTGACCCACGACCGCTATCTCCTGGAGAGCGTCTCGACCGTGGTCCTCGCCCTGGACGGCAGGGGCAATTCCCGCTACTTCGCCGACTACGCGCAGTGGGAAGCGCACCGGGAAACCGGGACGGCACCGAAGCCCGCCGCTTCCAAGCCGCCCCCGCTCAAGGAGGACAAGCCGAAGCGCCTCTCCTACAAGGAGAAGCTCGAGTGGGAGCAGATGGAGGCGAAGATCCTGGAGGCCGAGGACGCCCTGGCCGCGGCCCAGAAAGGCATGGAAGATCCCGCGGTCGCCACCGACTTCGCCAGGCTCCAGGCGCGCAGCGCCGAGCTGGAGGCGGCCCGGCAGCAGGTCGAGCGGCTGTACGCGCGGTGGGCCGAGCTGGAGGAGAAAAAGAGATGATCACCCGCAGGACCTTCCTGGGAGCCGCGGCGGCGCTCGCCGGCACGCGCCTGGCCTGGGGCGGGGAGCCTGCGCTGCCCCTGGCCATCGACACGCTCACGCCCGACGGCCCCGGCTTCGATCCGCGCGCGGCGGTGGCGGCCGGTCTCTCGGCGGCGGTCGTGGACATCCGCTGCTTCCCGCGCAACTTCGCGAATGCGACCCAGGCCCGGGCGGAGTGGACTTCGGCGTTCGAGCGCGAGGGCTCCGGGTTCCTCGCGGTGCTCAAGGCCGCGGACGTGGAAGAAGCCCGGCGGCTGGGGAAGCTCGGGATCATCCTCGCCTGCCAGGACGCCGCGATCCTCGACGCCTCGACCTACTCGGTCAACGACCGCAACCTGGACAACCTGCGCTTCTTCCACACCCTCGGTCTGCGCGTCCTGCAGCTCACCCACAACGACCGCAACGCCGTGGGCGACTCCTACCGGGAGAGGAGCGACGCCGGGCTCTCCCTGCTCGGGGAGAGGCTCGTGGCCGAGATGAACGGGCTCGGCATGCTGATCGACCTCTCCCACTGCGGCGACCGCACCACGCTGGAGGCGATCCGCCTGTCGAAGCGGCCCGCGGCCGTCACGCACGCCGGCTGCCGCGCCCTCTTCCCGACCGGGCGCAACAAGACCGACGAGGTGATCCGCGCCCTGGCGGAGAAGGGCGGCTACTTCGGCATCTTCTCGATGAGCGTCTGGCTGACCGACCGCGACAAGCCATCGGTGGACGACGTCGTGGACCATCTGGATCACGTGGTGAAGGTGGGCGGGATCGGCCTCGCCGGCTTCGGCAGCGACGGGCCGGTGCTCGCCGACGACACGCCGCCGGAGATCGTGCTGCAAGGGCACCGCGGGTTCTACCGCCGCAACCAGGGATTGCCGGGCTCCGAGCGCGAGCCGAAGCACGTGACCGTGCCCGACCTCAACACGCCGAAGCGCATGCAGGTCCTCGCGGATGCCCTGAAGCGCCGGGGCTGGAAGGCCGACGCCGTGGAGAAGGTCCTCGGCGGCAACTTCCTGCGGCTGTTGCGGGAGGTCTGCGGATAAGTGAGGTAAGCTCCGGCCCGCACCTACAAGGAGGAGCATATGGCAAGGAGAGGCGGCTTCAGGACGCAGGCCCCGAAGGAAGCGACCCTGATCATCTCGATCATCCTCTGGCTGGTCGGCCTGCTGGGCGGGTTGGGCGTGGTCGCTCTCCCCAACAGCACGGGCTTCTGGTGCCTCGTGATCGCCGGGGCCCTGCTGATCCTCGGCTCACTGATGGACGGGCTCTGACTCCAGGCGCACGACCTCGGCCGCCACGGCCTGGACCGGGTCGGACTCCGCCACCGGGCCCTCGAAGGTCACCTCCACGAGGTCTCCGACCTGCAGGCGGCTGAAGATGAGGCGCTTGCCGCCGCGGGTCTCGAACACCGTCGTGTCGCGGGTGATCCGGATCTGCGCCCGGGCGTAGCGGGTGTCGGGTTCGAGAGCGCCCTCCACGACGGCGGTCGCGAGCGGCGGCTCGCCGTAGCTGGCGCGGTGGAAGAGCGTGATCCGGCCGCGGACGTCCACCTGGGCCTGGTCCGGGTCGTGGGCGCCGAGCGTCGGCGTCGCGCCGGCGGGCTGGGACGGTCCCGGCTGGGGCTCGGTCCGGCTCGGCGCGCTCGCGGCCGGCGTGGCCGGCGCTGCCGGCGCTGCCGGCATTGCCGAGCAGGCGAGGAGGACGAGAAGGGCCGGCAGGAGGAGGATCGGTCGAAGGCTGCTCATCGGTTGCATGGGCAGAATATAGCTCGCGTTCCCGCTTCGAGTAAGATACGCGGCCATGATCGAGATCGATTTGAAGGGCAAGCGCGGGCTGGTCATGGGAGTCGCCAACGCCCGGAGCCTCGGCTGGGCCATCGCCGAGCGGCTCCATGCCGCCGGCGCGGAGCTGGCGTTCAGCTATCAGGGCGAGCGCCTCAAGGAAGATCTGGAGAAGCTCACGAAGGACCGGCCGGGCACCCGGCTCTCCCAGTGCGACGTCACCCGCGAGGAGGACCTGGAAGCCACCTTCGGCGACCTCCGGCAGGCGTGGGGCGGGCTCGACTTCGTCGTCCATTCCATCGCCTTCGCCCCGCGGGCCGCCATGGATGGCCGCTACATCGAGACCATGCGCCAGGACTGGCTCACCGCCCTGGACATCTCCGCCTACTCGCTGGTCGCGGTCGCCCGCCACGCCGAGCCGCTTCTGAACGAGGGGGCCGCGATGGTCACGCTCACCTACTACGCCTCCGAGAAGGTGGTGCCCAAGTACAACGTCATGGGCATCGCCAAGAGCGCGCTGGAGGCGAGCGTCCGCTACCTGGCCTATGAGCTGGGCAAGAAGCAGGTGCGGGTCAACGCCGTCTCCGCCGGCCCGGTGCGCACGGTCGCGGCGCGCAGCATCCCCGGGTTCGTCAAGATGTACAGCAAGGTCGAGGGCATGGCGCCCCTGGGCCGCAACGTCACCCACGAGGAGGTCGGCAACCTCGGCCTCTTCCTCCTCTCCCCGCTCTCCAGCGGCATCACCGGCGAGACCGTCTACGTCGATGCCGGCTACCATGTCATGGGCATGGATCTCGGGGAGGATTCCGCGTAGCCGGATGCAGGCGCTGATCCTCGCCGGCGGGAGCGGAACCCGCTTCTGGCCGCTGTCGCGCAAGCGCCGTCCCAAGCAGCTCCTGGCCCTGGAAGGCGAGCGCAGCCTGCTGCGCGACACGGTGGACCGCCTGCGTCCGCTCGTCGAGCCCGCAGCGGTCTGGGTCTGCACCACCCGCGCGCTCGCCGAGGATGTCCGCGGCGAGCTGCCCGACGTGCCGCCGCGGCAGATCCTCCTCGAGCCCGAGGGCCGCAACACCGCTCCGGCCATCGGCTGGTCGGTGCGCTCCATGCCCGGGGAGGCGCGGCGCGACGTGGTGGTCGTCCTGCCCTCGGACCACCGGGTGGGCGATCCCGCGGCCTTCCGTGACACCCTCGCCCGCGCCGCCCGCGCCGTCGAGCGGGAAGACCGCATCATGACCCTCGGCGTCACTCCGCGCTGGCCCGAGACCGGGTACGGCTACCTGGAGCTGGAAGAAGGGGCGGAGGAGGATGGCGTGCGCCGGGTACGCCGCTTCGTGGAGAAGCCCGATCTCGCGACAGCCGAGCGCTACGTGGCCTCGGGAAACCACCTCTGGAACGCCGGCATCTTCCTCTTCCGCGGCACCACGTTCCTCGACGTCCTGGCCCGCCTCCAGCCCGAGCTGCACCGGGGGCTGG
Organism: Thermoanaerobaculia bacterium; assembly: GCA_045807605.1. GTDB lineage: Bacteria > Acidobacteriota > Thermoanaerobaculia > Multivoradales > UBA5704 > DATMER01. The sequence continues at coordinate 11,318 of JBJMGZ010000423.1, forward strand.
AGGCGATCGCCGCCGCGCCGGACCGGGTGGACGAGCTCTATCCCCGCCTGCCCGCCGACTCGATCGACTACGCGGTCATGGAGAAGCTCGACTCGATCGCGACCCTCCCCCTGGATTGCGGCTGGAGCGATCTCGGCTCCTGGGCCGCCCTCGACGAGGTGCTCGCCCGCGACGCTCAGGGCAATACGGGGAAGGGCGACGTGCTCGCCCTGGAGTCCGGGGGGAACCTGCTGTTCTCCGATCAGGGGACGATCGCGGTGCTGGGGGTGAGCGGCCTGGTGGTGGTCCGCACCGGCGACTCCGTGCTGGTGATTCCCAAGGAGCGCTCGCAGGAGGTCAGGAAGCTCGTCCAGGAGCTCGCGTCGCGGGGCCGCGGGGACCTGCTGTGATCCAGCCTGCCGTGGTGGCGACCCTGGCCGGCGACCAGGGGCTCGCCGACCTGGGAGCGCCGCTCCCTCTCGACCGCCTGGTCCCGGGAGACGGGGACTGGGAGGTGGAGATCGGCTTCGGCAAGGGCAAGTACCTCCTGCGCCGGTGCGCGGAGGATCCCGGCCGCCGCTTCCTGGGCATCGAGCTGGCCGCGGAGTACTGGCGCCATTTCGTGGAGCGGGCGCGCAAGCGCGGGCTCTCGAACTGGGTGGCCCTGCGCGGCGAGGCCCTCTACCTGGTCTCGACCGTGCTGCCGGCCGGCTTCGCCGCGGCGGTGCACGTCTACTTCCCCGATCCCTGGCCCAAGAGCCGCCACCACAAGCGCCGGCTGTTCGATCCGGAGACGCTCGATCTGGTGATCGGGCTGGTGCGGCCGGGCGGACGGCTCCTCTTCGCCACCGACTTCCTGGAATACGGCGAGCTGGTGCGCGAGATCCTGGCGGGCTATCCTGGCATCCGGGTGGAGCGCCGCGACCGCGTCTGGGACGAGGGGCCGCGCACCCACTACGAGGCCAAGTACATCGCCGAGGGCCGGCCGATCCTGCGCCTGGAGATCACCCGCGAGATGGAGAATGCCCCCCTTCATCCGCAAGGCGCGCCGGGCGTGCTCGCCGCGACCTTCCAGGAGCAGGACTGATGGAACCTCTCGATCCTCCGCCCCGTCCCCGCATGAGCTGGGGCTCCCGCCTGACGCTGATCCTCGGCATCCTCGCCGGTCCGCTCTACGTCGCCTGGATCGCCGGCATCGAAGGCCGGCGCATCTGGGTGATCGTGGGGCTGATCCTCCTCGTCGCCGGCTGCGCGGCGCTCGCGCACCGGCTGATGGCCATGACGAGAAAGTAATCGATCGGAGACGCCCATGAACCGAATCCCCCGCCTCGCGCTGATGCTGTCGCTCGCCGCCCTGCCCGCTCTGGGGGAGAGCCCGGCGCCCCGCCAGGTGCGCCAGTACACGATCGACCAGCTCCTCTCGACCACGAGCTACGCCGGAGCCGTCAATGCCGCGCAGCCCATGGGCGGCTATGCCGACTCGTTCTCACCCGACGGCCGCAAGATCCTGGTGAGCAGCAACAAGACCGGGGTCTTCAACGCCTTCGCCATCCCGGTCGCCGGCGGCGCGCCGGTCCAGCTGACCGATTCCAAGGTGAACGCCGTCCAGGTCATCGGCTGGTTCCCCCGCGACGAGCGCTTCCTCTACGTGAGCGACCAGGGGGGCAACGAGCTGACGCACATCTGGGTGCAGTCGCCGGACGGCCAGGTCCGCGACCTGACGCCGGGCGAGAAGGTCAGGGCCGAGTTCCTGGACTGGGCGCCCGACGGGCGCTCCTTCTTCTTCACCACCAACGAGCGCGATCCGAGCCTCTTCGACGTCTACGAGACGGCCCTCGACGGATACGAGCGCAAGCTCCTGTTCACCAATCCGGGCGGCTTCCTGCCGCAGGGCGTCTCGCCCGACCGCCGCCACGTGGCGCTCGCGAAGTCGCAGGGCACGTCCGACAACGATATCCATCTGCACGACCGGACGACCGGCAAGACGGCGCTCCTCACCCCCGACGATCCGCCCGGCGCGGAGGTGGACAACGGTTTCCAGGCCTTCAGCCCGGACGGCGCGAGCCTCTACTACACGACCGACCAGGGGGCGGAGTTCAAGCGCCTGATGCGCTACGACATGGCCACCGGCAAGCGGCAGGAGGTCCTGCGTCCGAGCTGGGACGTGGTCGCCGCCGGCTTCTCGCGCTCCGGCAAGCACCTGGTGGTCGCCGTCAACGACGATGCCCGCACCCAGGTCAGCGCGTTCGAGGCGGCGGGCCTGCGCCCGATCGAGCTGCCGCGGGTAGCGGACCAGCTCGTGACCGACGTCGAATTTTCCCCCGACGGCCGCTGGCTGGCCTACTACGCCGAGGCCGGCAACACGCCGCCCAACCTGTACGTCCGCGACCTCCAGACGGGCAAGGACCGGCAGCTCACGCAGAGCCTCGGGGATCAGATCGATCCCGCCGACCTGGTCTCCGGCGAGATCGTGCGCTTCAAGTCCTACGACGGCGTCGAGATCCCCGGCATTCTCTACAAGCCGCACCAGGCCTCGCCCGGGAGCCGGGTGCCGGCCCTCGTCAAGGTGCACGGCGGGCCCGGCGGCCAGTCCACACCCGGCTACAGCGGCATGGTCCAGTACCTGGTCAACCACGGCTATGCCGTCTTCGACATCAACAACCGGGGCAGCAGCGGCTACGGCAAGACCTTCCACTCCCTGGACGACCGCAAGCACGGCGACGCCGACCTGGACGACTGCGTGGCGAGCAAGAAGATGCTCGCCGCGACCGGCTGGATCGACGCGGACCGGATCGGCATCTACGGCGGCAGCTATGGCGGCTACATGGTGCTCGCCGCGCTCGCCTTCCGCCCGAAGGAGTTCGCCGTGGGCGTCGACATCTACGGCATCTCCAACTGGAAGCGGACCATGGAGAGCATCCCGGCCTGGTGGGGCGCCGAGCGCGATGCCCTGATCCTGGAGATCGGAGACCCGGTGAAGGACGCCGAGGCCCTGCTGCGCAAGTCGCCCCTCTTCCACGCCGACAAGATCGAGCGGCCGCTCCTCGTGCTCCAGGGGGAGAACGACCCGCGTGTCCTCAAGCAGGAGTCGGACTCGATCGTCGAGGCGGTGAAGAAGAACGGGGTCCCGGTCGAGTACCTCGTCTTCGAGAACGAGGGCCACGGCTTCCGGCGCAAGGAGAGCCAGAAGAGAGCCTACGAGGCCACGCTGACGTTCCTCGACAGGTACCTCAAGGCGCCGAGCCGGTGATCCCGGATTTCTGCTGAAGCGGCAGGTCTCAACGCTCTCGACGTCGCGTCTCCGGCGCCCAGGGAAAACGCCCGAACAGCCAGCGCAAGCGCCCGAGCCGCTCGGGAAGACCGCCGAGAGCTTCAGGCAGCAGCCCGAGAGCTTCGGGCGGCGACCCGAGAGCCTCGGGCAGTTACCCCAACCGTCCGGGCACGCGTCCGAGAGCCGCGGGCAGGAGCCCGAGCGTCTCGGGCGCTCGCCCGGATGGCTCGGGCAGCTTCCCGGACGGTTCGGGCAGACGCCCGGACGGCTCGGGCAAGAGTATTTGCGACTCGGGTAAACGCCCGAGCCTCTCGGGCAGAGACCCGAACGGCTCGGGCAAGCGCCCGGACGCCTCGGGCAGCCGCCCGAGAGCCTCGGGCAACAGTACTTGCAACTCGGGTAGACACCCGAGCGCCTCGGGCAACAGTATTTGCGACTCGGGTAGACGACGGCGGCGGTGGGGTCCCCTCCGGTCCCTCCCCCCGGGGAGGGGGAGGGTTGGGGAGAGCCCCCGGAGGGGCGCAGGCATAAAGCCTGGGGTTTCAACCCCAGGAGGGCCGCCCCCCGATTTTCCCAAGTCCTGAAGGGACGCAGGCAGAGCCACCGCCCGCCCGGGGTTGGCACCCCGGGCCGATGCCTCCGCCCCTTCGGGGCTTGGGGTGGTGGGTGTGGCGTTACCTGGGGTTGAAACCCCAGGCTCTATGCCTGCGCCCCCGTTGGGGGCTTCCCGGACCGGCTCCTCGCGGCCATCGTTGAGCCAACCCCGGATCTCCAGCGCGAGCTCGGCGAGGATCTTGTCAGCCCGGAACTTCCGGTGCTCGGAAAGCGGCTTCGCGTCCTTCGGCCCGCCCTGGATCTTGGCGAGCCACTCCACCGCCTGCCAGGCACAGGGCCGGACGAACAGCGGGATCACCCGCAGCCCGTCTTTCCGGCGCGTCAACAGATGGGGGACCTCCGTCCCCTTGATGAACCCGGAGGTCAGGAAGTCCTTCGAGATGAGCAGCAGGGCAACGGCCGCGCGATCCATGGCGCTCTGGATCTCGGGGAGCCAGGCGTCTCCCTTGGCGATCCGGCGGTCGTCCCAGACGTCGAGCTCGGCGTCCAGGACCTTGAGGTGTCCGACGACACGGTCCTTCCAATCCTCGTCCTGATGGCTGTAGCTCAGGAAGACCGTGGGACGGGTTGACTTGGACATGGAGAAGGTATTGTAGCGAGGAAGCCGATCCTCGCTGCCCCCCCACTGTAGAGACGCCCCGCGGGGCGTCTCCGCAGCGGCGACATCCTTCCAGATACCACAGCCGGTCAGCGGTCGTGACCTTCTCGATCGGGCGACCTTTTCCTCGGAGGAGACGCCCCACGGGGCGTCTCTACAGTGGGGAGGGACAGGCAGCGGGTAGGACTTGCGATAGGCTCCCCCCGTGCTGAAGCGCCTCGCCCCTCTCTGGCCCTATCTCCGCCCGCACAAGCGCAAGCTCGTGCTGGGATTGCTTTCCATCCTGGCGTCGGTGGCGGTCGGCATGGCCAACCCGCTGCTGGTCGGCCGGGCGGTCGATTCGCTGCGGACCGACGTGAGCTGGCGCACCCTGCTCACCTTCGGCGGCCTGATCCTCGGCGTCGCCGTGGTCCAGGGCTTCTTCAGCTATCTCCAGCGCATGGTGCTCGTGGGCATGAGCCGGGACATCGAGCTCGAGATCCGCAACGAGTACTTCGCCCACCTGGAACGACAACCGGCGGGCTTCTTCCAGGAGCGCTCCACGGGCGACCTCATGGCGCGGGCCACGAACGACCTCCAGGCCGTGCGGATGCTCTGCGGCCCGGCCATCATGTACAGCTTCAACACCGTGTTCGCCGGCGCCGGCGCGCTGTTCTTCATGTCCCGCATCCATGGCCGGCTGACGCTGCTCGCGCTCTGCACCATGCCCCTGGTCGCCGGCGCCACGCAGCTCTTCGGCCAGCGCATCCACGCGCTCTTCACCACGGTCCAGGAGAAGTTCTCGAACATCTCGGCGCGGGTGCAGGAGAACCTGGCCGGCGCGCGGGTGGTGCGGGCCTATGCCCAGGAGGACCGCGAGAGGGCCGACTTCGAGCGCGTCAACGAGGCCTACCTCGAAGGCAACCGCCGGCTGATCGCCTGGACGGTCGCCTTCCATCCCGTGCTCCAGGGGCTGATCGGCCTCGGCTTCGTGGCCGTGCTCTGGTACGGCGGCAACCTGGTGCTGCGCCGCACGATCACGGTGGGCGAGTTCGTCACCTTCAACTTCTTCCTCGGCAAGCTGGTCTGGCCGATGATCGCGATCGGCTGGGTGATCAACCTGGCGCAGCGCGGCACGGCGTCGCTGGTGCGCATCCGGAGCATCGTCGAGACGCCGCCGACCATTCGGGACGAGGAACCGCTCGGGTTGATCCCATCCCCCCTTTCCCCAGCCCTCTCCCCCAGGGCTGGGGGAGAGGGAGTTGACGAGATCCGCGGCTCGGTGCGTTTCGAACATCTCACGTTCGCCTACCGCGAGGGGATGGCGCCGGTGCTCGCGGGCGTGGATTTCCAGGCCGCGGCCGGGCAGACCGTGGCGCTGGTCGGCCGCACCGGCTCGGGCAAGAGCACGGTCCTGTCGCTGATCCCGCGGCTGATCGATCCACCGGAAGGGACGTTGTTCGTGGACGGGATCGACGTCCGGCGCCTCCCGCTGGCCCGGCTGCGCTCGGCGATCGGCATGGTGCCGCAGGAGACCTTCCTGTTCTCGGCCACGATCCGGGAAAACATCGCGTTCGGCCGGCCCGAGGCCACGGAGGACGAGGTGCGCGAGGCCGCGCGGCTCGCCAGCCTGGAGTCCGACCTGGCGCTCTTCCCGAAGGGGCTGGAGACGATGGTGGGGGAGCGCGGCATTACGCTGTCCGGGGGACAGAAGCAGCGGGTGGCGCTGGCCCGCGCCCTGCTGCGCTCGTCGCGCATCCTGCTGCTCGACGATTGCCTGTCCGCGGTCGACACCCATACGGAGGAGCAGATCCTCCACAACCTGCGCACGGTCTTCATGGGACGCACGGTCTTCCTGGTCTCGCACCGGATCTCGACCGTCAAGGACGCCGACCTGATCCTCGTTCTGGACGACGGGCGGATCGTCGAGCGCGGCACCCACGAGCAGCTCATCGCCCACGGCGGACTCTACGCCGACCTGCACCAGCGGCAGCTCCTGGAGGAGGAGCT
>JBJMGZ010000424.1:0-2793 GCA_045807605.1 Thermoanaerobaculia bacterium
GACCGCTCCCTGGAGCACGTGATCGAGCGCGTCCTCACCGCGCAGGCCGGGCTGGAGACCGAGCGCGCCGAGGCGCGCAGGCTGATGGCGGGCCTGCAGATCGTTCCCGTCGAGCGCTGGGCCGCCCGGGTGCGGAAGGACCGCCGCTTCCATACCTGGGGCTTCTGCGAGCTGCTCCTCGAGCAGGCAGGGTCGCCGGCCGGATCGGAGATCTGCGCCGGTCTCGCGGTGAGCGTGGCCGGCCGGATCGATCCCGAGGCCCACCCGCCGGTGTTCGTCGAGGAGCTGCGCGCGCGGGCGTGGGGCGTTCTCGCCGACGTTCGGCGGAAGGCTGGCGACCTCGCCGGCGCGGAAGAGGCGCTGCGATATGCCGAAGCCTGCCTGCTGCGGGGCACGGGCGATCGCCTGGCGCGGGCCCGGCTGCTGGAGCGCAAGGCTGCGCTGCGCTGCGCCCAGGAGCGCAGCGGCGAGGCGGCGCGCCTGCTCGGCCGCGCCATCCTGCTCTACCGGCGGGCCGGCCAGTGGGACGAGGTCGGCCGGGTTCTCATCGGCCTCGGCTGCATCCGGGCCGAGGCGGGCGATGCCAATGCGCTCCCTGCTCTCCGCCAGGGTCTGGAGCTCGCTCCCGGCCCTGGACGCTTCTGGCTCCTCTTGCGCCGCCTTTTCAGCGCCCGGTCTCTCTCCAGGCCTGGGCGCTGACCTGCCAGAGCCCCGCCACGATCAGCGCGAACCCCGCGCCCTCCACCCAGCCCAGCCTCTCTCCCAGAAAGGCCATCGCCAGCCCCGCCGTCACCACCGGCTGGAGCATGCCGTAGGCGGCCACCAGGGCTGGCGAAGAGCGGCGCACCGCCCAGGTGTTCGCCGCGTAGGCGAAGACCGTGGCGAACAGGGCGATATACAGCACCCCCATCCAGGACGCGGCCGGGATCGACGCCGGGTCGGTGGCGGCCAGGGTCGGCAGGCTCGCGGCGAGCACCAGGGGGCCGCCGCAGAGGAACGAGCCGGCGATCACCGTGCGCCAGGGCAGGCGGCGCAGGATCGGGCGCTGGAGCACGAGGAAGAGGGCGTAGGACAGGCAGTTGCCGAGGATCAGGAGGTTGCCGAAGTTGGTCTCTCCGGAGGTCTCGAACCCGCCCGGGCGGACCATGACCAGGGCGCCGCCCACGGCCAGCGCGATCCCCAGCAGGCGGCGCGGTCCCAGGCTCTCGATGCCCAGCAGCGCTCCGGCCGCCACCGCGAACACGGGCAGGCAGGTCATCAGGATCGAGGCGTTGCTCGCGGTCGTGTGCTGCAGCCCCTCGATGAAGAGGATCTGGTTGGCCGTGACGCCCAGGCCGCCGAGGAGGGCGAGCCAGGCCCAGTCGCGCGCCGAGGGCAGGGTGCGGTCCTTCCGCCAGGCGATGACGACCAGCAGAGGCGTGGCGATCGCCACCCGCAGCCCCACGACGAGCATGGGCGCCATGCCGGAGAGCAGCGCCTTGGCGACCACGTGGAAGCCGCCGAAGGCGACCTGGACGAGCAGCAGCGCGCCGTGGACGGCGGGGCCGGGCTTGTTGGAAGCAGGCTTGGAGGCGGGCTGCATGGCGGGCCGCATGGGGGAGGAGAATAGGCGATTTGCGCGGCCTCCCGCTCCCTCGATACAATGCGCCGATGGCTGAAACAGCGACAGAGGTCCGCGTGCGCCCGGCCGACGAGATGGACATCAGCGCCATCGTCGGCATCGACGAGAAGATCGGCGGCCACTACCGGCCGGAAGTCTGGGAGCGCCGCATCGGTTATTACCTGCGGCGGGACCCGGAGGCCTCGGTGGTAGCCGAGGCGGACGGCCGGGTCGTCGGCTTCATGCTCGGCGAGGTCCGCTCCGGCGAGTTCGGCATCGAGGAGACCACCGGCTGGGTGGAGCACCTCGGCGTCGATCCCGGTTTCCGGGGCAAGGCGGTCGGCCGGCAGATGCTCGACGCCATGCTGGAGCACTTCCGCAGCCGGGGCGCCACGAGCGTCCAGACGCTGGTGGACGAGGAGATGGGCGAGATCCGCAGCTTCTTCAGCGCCCTCGGCTTCCAGCCTTCGACCCTGAGGCCGTTCGTCCGGACTCTGTAGTGGAAAAAGAAAAGAGAGGGGTATGAGCGTCAAGACGACCACGATGCCGAAGAAGTTCCACGATGCCGTTCTCAAGTGGAAGGACGCCTATCTCCCCGACTACGAGTTCCTGCTGGAGAACTGGGAGAAGCACTTCCCGCGCGAGCCGCGCTTCGAGCTCTGCGCCTACCGCGAGCTCGGCATGTGCACCGAGATCGAGTGCGGGGACATGAAAGGCAAGCCGAAGTACACCCAGGCCGGCGCCATGCAGGAGGAGCAGGCCCATCACCTGCACGGCGCGATCCGCGCCCAGGCGTCGACCGAGTTCGGCTCCATCCAGCAGCACCGCCTGACGCTCGCCCGCGCCCAGGACGAGGAGGAGCAGTTCTGGATCCTGCGCATGATGGCCGAGGAGCTGCGCCACGGCTACCAGATGCTCCACCTGCTGGTCGAGGACGACTGGAGCTCGGTCTCCAGGGAATCGGCCTCGGACATGATCGAGGGCATCCTGTCCATGAACACCGGCTCCCACCTGCTGGGCGCCTTCAACATCGACTTCGACTCCTTCGTCGACAACGTGGTGTTCTGCGCCCTGATCGACCGCGTCGGCAAGTACCAGCTCGCCATGCAGAAGATCAGCGCCTACCAGCCGATGGCCGAGAGCATGCCGCAGATGCTGCGCGAGGAGGCGTTCCACCTCGCCTCCGGCGTCGT
>JBJMGZ010000425.1:0-17409 GCA_045807605.1 Thermoanaerobaculia bacterium
CTGCGCCGCGGCTACCTCTACACCTCCGGCGGCATCCTCTCGCCCGACGGCCACACCCGCGCCTTCGACGAGCGCGCGCAGGGAGTCGTGGGCGGCAGCGGCGCCGGGGTCGTCGTCCTGAAGCGTCTGGCGGACGCCCTGGCCGACGGCGACACGATCCACGCCGTGATCCGCGGCTCGGCGGTCAACAACGACGGCTCCGGCAAGCCGGGCTTCACCGCGCCCAGCGTCGAAGGGCAGGCCGAGGCCATCCGCGAGGCCCACCGGTCCGCCGGCGTCGATCCCGGGTCCATCACCTATGTCGAAGCCCACGGCACCGGCACGCCCATGGGCGACCCCATCGAGGCCGCGGCCCTGATCCAGGCCTTCGGCAGTATTGGGAAGACAGCGGAGAAGACGGGTTACTGCGCGCTCGGCTCGGTCAAGACGAACATCGGCCACCTCGACGCCGCCGCCGGGGTCGCGGGCCTGATCAAGACCGTCCTGGCGCTGGAGAACCGGACCATCCCGGCCAGCCTCCACTTCGAGCGCCCCAACCCGAAGATCCCGTTCGCGGACAGCCCCTTCTACGTCAACGCCCGCACCCGCGAGTGGCCGGCGGACGGCACGCCCCGCCGGGCCGGCGTCAGCTCGTTCGGCATCGGCGGCACCAACGCCCATGCCGTCCTGGAGGAGGCTCCGGAGGTCCCGGCGAGCGAGCCGTCCCGCCGGCCGGCGCGCCTGCTGGTCCTGTCCGCGAAGACCCCGGCCGCGCTGGACATGGCCACGGCCAACCTGGCCGGCTGGCTGGAGTCCCATCCCGATGCGAGCCTCGATGACGCCGCCTACACGCTCCAGGTCGGCCGCGAGGCCTTCCGCCACCGCCGGTTCGCGGTCTGCCGCGACCTGAAGGACGCCGTCGACGCTCTGCGGGACCGTCCGGTCACGGGCTCCCCGGTATCTGCGGCATCGGGCGAGCCGTCCGTGGCCTTCCTCTTTCCAGGCCAGGGAGCGCAGCACGCGCGCATGGCTGCCGGGCTCTACGAGGCGGAGCCGGTCTACCGGTCCGCCCTCGACCGCTGCTGCGAGCTCCTGCGGCCCGAGCTGGGCTTCGATCTCCTGGAGCTGCTCCTCTCGGAAGAGCCGGAAGGCCTCGGCCGGACCGCGGTCACGCAGCCGGCTCTGTTCGCCGTCGAGTACGCGCTCGCCCGGCTGTGGATGTCCTGGGGGATCCGCCCGGCGGCCCTGCTCGGCCACAGCGTGGGCGAGTACGTGGCCGCCTGCCTGGCCGGCGTGCTCTCGCTGGAGGACGCCCTCTCGCTGATCGCCTGCCGGGGACGTCTCGTCCAGGATCTGCCGGCGGGCTCCATGCTCAACGTCCCGCTCTCCGAGGACGAGGTCCGGACCCGCATCGACGGCAGGGATCTTTCTCTGGCCGCGGTCAACGCGCCGCGGGCCTGCGTGGTCTCCGGGCCGGCGGAGGCGGTGGCAGCCTTCCGCGCCTCCCTGGAGGCCGAGGGGATCGAGACCCGGCCCCTCCACACCTCCCACGCCTTCCACTCCCGGATGATGGAGCCCGCGCTCGCGGCGTTCCGCGACAGGATGGGGCGGGTGACGCTGCGGCCGCCCGCGATCCCGTACCTGTCCAACGTCACCGGCACCTGGATCACCGCGGAGCAGGCCACCGATCCGGACTCCTGGGTGCGGCACCTGCGCGAAACGGTGCGGTTCGCCGACGGCGTCTCCGGGCTGCTGACGCTGCCGAACCCGGTCCTGCTCGAGGTCGGGCCCGGCCGCTCCCTGAGCACCCTCGCCCGCCAGCACCCGGACGGCAGGACCGTGCTCGTGGCCTCCTCCCTGAGCCACGTCAAGGACCCCAGGCCCGACGTCGACACCGTCCTCGGCGCGCTCGGCCGGCTCTGGCTGGCCGGGGCCGAGGTCGACTGGTCCGGCTTCCACGCCGGTGATCCCGGCGGGCGCCGCCGGCGCATCCCGCTTCCGACCTACCCGTTCGAGCGCCGCCGGCACTGGATCGACCTGTCCACCGGCCTCGGCGCCCATTTCGGCAAGGCAGCACCCACCGTCCAGCCCGAGGAGGCGGAAGAGACTCCGGCGCCGATTCTCACTGGCACCGCCCCGCGCACCGCGGACGAGCAGGCGATCGCCGCCGTCTGGCGCGACCTCCTCGGCGTGGAGGGCCTCGGCGTCCATGACGACTTCTTCGAGCTCGGCGGCAGCTCCCTCATGGCCGTCCAGCTCGGCTCGCGCCTCCGGCAGGCGCTGGACGTCGATCTCCCCGTCGACTTCCTTTTCCAGGCCCCGACCGTCGCGGCGCTGGCGGAGATGGTGACCCGGCTCAGACCGCAGGCGGGCGAGGCCACGGAGCGCCCGCGCTCGTCCTGCCTGGTGCCGCTCCAGAAGGGCGACGGCCGGCGGCCGCTCTTCCTGGTCCACCAGGTGGGCGGCAACGTCTACACCTTCCGCGTCCTGGCCCAGGGCCTGGGAAAGGACCAGCCGGTCTACGGCCTGCGGTCCCGCGGGCTGGAAGCCGGCGAAGAGCCGTTCGCCTGCGTCGAGGAGATGGCGGAGCACTACCTGGAGCTGGTGCGCGGCGTCCAGCCCTCCGGCCCCTATCGCCTCGGCGGCGCCTCCATGGGCGGCATGGTCGCGTTCGAGATGGCGCACCGGCTGCGGGCGGCCGGCGAGCCGGTGGAGCTGCTCACCCTCATGGACACCCCCTGCGGCGAGCAGATGCCGCCGCGCCGGCTCACACAGGAGGACATCGTCATCACCGGTTTCACCGGACGGGTCGACCTCACCCCCGAGGAGCTGCTGCCGCTGTCGGCCGACGACCAGCTCTCCTATGCCTTCGAGAAGGCCAAGCAGGCCGGCAACCTCCCCGAGGGCTTCGACGAGGCCAACGCGAGGCGGCTGGTGCGGGTCCTCCAGGGCAACGTGGCCGCCCTGTACGCCTACCGGCCGCGGCCCTACCCGGGCCGGATGGTCTTCTTCCGCGCCGAGCAGCGGCGCCCGATTGACCCGCCGCGGCCGGAGATCGCCTGGATCGACCTGGCCCGGGGCGGGTGCGACGTACTCCTGGTGCCGGGAAACCACGAGACCATGCACGAGGCGCCGAACGCTCAAATCATGGCGGAACGCCTGCGGGCCCAGCTCGGGTCCGGGGACGGGAGGCCTGGGTTATAATGCTGCCCGATTCCAATGACAGAAAATCTCCAAGCCCCTTTTGGGCTGGAAGAGGAGGAACCCTGTGAGAACCCGAGCCAAGATTTTTGCGGGTCTTGCGATGGCCGTGCTTGCCCTGGGGGTACCGTCCTTCCTGGCGCTGCCCTCTCATCCTGACTGGCAGGATGTCCTGTCCAAGGCGCCCGCCGAGGCCCGCCTGGCCAGCGCCGACCGGCTCGCGACGCAGTACGCGAGCTGGAAGGCCGGCTATGAAGGAAATGGAGGCAACCGCAACTTCCAGGTCGCCCTCGGCTGGGCGCGCGGGCTCTCCAGCGAGCACACCCAGGGCCAGGGCCTGGCGCGGATCGACATGGTCCGCGGCTCCGCCCGCATCGAGGTCGACGGCCTCGATCCGGCCGCGGGCTGGGACGTCTGGCTGGTCGACAACCAGGAGGGCCCGAACCGCAGCTCCCTGCCCGAGCGCGGAGACCTCATGCACCGCCTGGGGCGGCTCCGGCAGGAGGGCCACCGCGCCGTGCTCGACGCGCGCTTCGACGGGCGCCTGTTCGAGGCCTTCGATGTCGACGTGGTCGCGGTGACGCGCAAGGGGGTCCGTCCCGAGGAGGGCACCATCCTGTTCGGCTCCCCGGTCCTCTTCCAGCGCCTCTACACCAAGGCGAGCCATGGATCGGGCAAGCCCGCTCCCGGCGCGCGCCTCGCGGCGCTCTTCAGCCCTCCGGCGGCCTTCGCCGACACGCCGTTCAACAGCATGAACCCGCTGATCGCCCAGGGCGCCGACCTGTTCTTCAACGCGACCTTCGGCGGCAACGGCCGCACCTGCGGCACCTGCCATCCGGCGGAGAACAACTTCACCATCGATCCCGAGTTCATCGCCCAGCTGCCGGACAGCGACCCTCTGTTCGTGGGTGAGAACAATCCCGCCCTGGGCTCCAGGTTCGAGAAGAGCAAGCTGCTGCGCGGGCTCGGCCTGGTGCTCGAGAACGCCGACGGGATGGAGGACCTCGACAACAAGTTCGTGATGCGCGGCGTCCCGCACCTGCAGGGCCTCTCGCGCTACCTGGTGCCGGGCAACCTGAGCGACCTCTCGACCGTGCCGCCCAACCAGCGCACCGGCTGGGGCGGCGACGGCGCGCCGGGCAGCGGCACGCTGCGCGACTTCGCCACGGGCGCCGTGGTCCAGCACTTCACCCGGTCGCTCGACCGCACCCCGGGCACCGATTTCCAACTCCCGACCGACGCCGAGCTCGACGCCATGGAAGCCTTCCAGCTCGCCCTCGGCCGGCAGGACAACCCGAACATCGCGGCCATCCAGCTCAGGGACCCGGCAGCCAACCTCGGTCGCGTGCAGCACAACGGCCCGAACGCCCGCTGCAACGTCTGCCACGTCAACGCCGGCGCCAACTCGCCCGCGGCCGCTCCCACCAACCGCAACTTCGACATCGGCGTCGGCCGGCTGACCAACCACCCGGCCGAGCAGATCGATCCGGGCAACCTCAAGCCGGACGGCGGCTTCGGCACCTCGCCGGTCTACGACTCCGTCACCGGCGACTTCATGGGCTTCGGCAACTCCAACGGCCAGATCCGGTTCAACACCATGGCGGGCATCGAATCGGTCGACACCCCGCCGTTCTTCCACAACAACGCCGTGTCGACCATCGAGGAGGCGGTCGACTTCTACAACACCGATGCCTTCAAGAAGTCGTTCGCGGGCGCTCTCGTCCCGATCAACATGGGCCCGACCGAGGTCCAGAACATCGCGTCGTTCCTGCGCGTCATGAACGCCCTCGAGAACATCCGCGGCTCGATCGAGATCGACCGCGGAGCCATCGAAGAGCACGACCGTGCCAAGGCCAAGAGGCTGGCGTTCCTGGCCTCGTTCGACACCCAGGACGGCTGGCAGGTGCTGGAGCCGAAGGACCTGCATCCGCTCGCGGTCTCGAAGCTCAAGGAGGCCTATGCGGCGGAGCTGGCGGCCTCGTTCGCCAACGGCAAGCCCGTGCGCGACGCCCTGCTCAGCCGCGCCATCCATCTCAAGGAGGAGGCCCGCGCCAACATGATCGTGCAGTAGCGGCTCCGCCTGCGCTCCAGGGCAGAGTATCTGCCCTGGAGCGCCGCGTGCTCGCCCAGGCCGGCGGCCACGCGGCCCTCCACCCAACCCAGCCGGAGGTGGTCCAGCGCGCCTCCGTGCGCTGCAGCCAGCTCCCGGAGCTCCGGGAGGAGCCGCGCATTGCGCGGCGGGCGCGCCGGGGACGGGCGCGCCGAGCGCCTGCGGCAGCTCTACGGGTCCTTGTCTCACCCTGCCCGGCGGCCGAGAACCATTTGCGCGGTGCCGTCTGGCTCCGATACCATCGGCTCCACACTTGGGAGGCACTCTTGCGATCAATCCTCTTGGTTTTCGCGCTCCTGGCGAGCTCTCCTGCCCTGGCTGCCGAGGATTGCCGGACGCTGTACCAGGAGCACGTCAAGACGGACCTCACGCTTTCGTATGAAGAGTTCGATCAGACCGACGGCAAGGGGTTCAGGGTCCTGGCCGCCAGGGAGTGCGAGAAGGAGGCCGCGGACCTGATCGAGGAATACATCCGGGCTACGAAGTCCACCAAGTCCTCGCTGCGGTGGCACATCGCCCAGTTGCGGGCGACCGCGGGAGATACGGCGGAAGCGATCCGCTACGCGAAGAGCGTGCTTGCCGAGAGCGAGGACTTCTCGCAGAGCCCGCTGCGGTGGAATGACTATGTCCTGGCCACGATCGCCTTTCTCGAGCAGGACAAGCCGGCGCTCGTGCTTCACCGCGACAAGGTCGCGGAAGCCAGGGAGGCGCACTTCGGCAATGAGCTCAACCTGAAGCTTCTCGACAGCCTGGTGAAGTACTTCGATCGAGACTACAAGTACGCCACGAGCCATATCGGGCAGTGAGCTTGGCGATTCGGTGATAGAGTGAGCGGACGAACAACCCACTGAAGGAATGCCTCCAAGAAACTCGGCCATGAGCAAGCCCGACGCCGAGCCCGCCCGCGCCCCGGCTGAGGCGCCCCCCTTTCCGATCGGCCGACTCCTTCTTGCGGCAGGCGCGGCTGGCCTGCTGGCCCTGACGTTCTCCTTCGAGCCGCGGCTACCGGATCAGCCGGAGGCCTGGAGTGTCGTCAAGGTTCTCGCCGGCGGTGTCCTCTGTCCGGTGCTCGTCCTTCTCTTTGTTCATCACGCCTATCTCCTGGGCCGCTGGTGGCATTGGAACCGCCGCCGGAAAAACGAGGCGCAGCAGGTAGACCGGTTGCAGATCCCGGCCGCGGTGAGGAAGCCCGGGACCTTCGGCGCCGTGGCCGCGGTCGACGCGGTCGAGAAGGTCGCGTTGGCTTCGATCCCGGACGCGCAGGGCAGCTTCCGCGCCCGGGCTCTGACCACCTACGCCGCGCCGGCCATGGCCGTGCTGCTGGTCGGCCTGCAACTTTCGTTCTGGCCGAAGGGACCTTTCGGCGCCGGGCTGGTGCTGGGCCAGGCGTTTCTCGTCCTCTTCGCCACCCTGCGCGTCCTGGTCGATCGGAGGCCTTCCCAGGAGTGGATCGAGAAACGCACGCGCGGTGAACTGTTCCGGAGGGAGAAGTACCTCCTGCTCGCCCGCGTCGGCCCCTACGCCGCGGGGAGGCTCGACGGACCGGAGACCCGAATCGCCCAGATTGCCGGCGCCGGCTTCGAGCGCCTGACCGAGCTGGTCGCCATGGAGTATGAGGACGAGCCGGACCGGGCTCCCTGGCTCGAATACCTGGCCTCGTCCTCCGCGGCGGCGGCGCTCTTTGACGACCTGCCGGAGCGACTGACGACCTATCAATATCACCGGGCCGCCAAGCAGATCGCCTGGATGCGTTCGGCGGCCGAAGACACTGAAGACACCGCTCGGCGCATCGAGTGGTTCGTCGGTATTGCCGCCGCGGCCAACATTCTGGTAGCCGCGGTCAACTTTTCCCTGCTGCTGGCGGAGACAGACGCGGGGGCGCCTCCGGCGGGCGGCGTCGCGCTGCTGCGGACCGCCGTGGCTCTGGGCGTCTTTCTCCCCGCCTTCGGCGGCATGCTGCTCGCGCTGCAGAGCGTATTCAGGCTCCGCATCCTCAAGGAGAGCTACCGACTGACCGAGCGCTCTCTGGACCGGCTGCGCAAGGAGCTGATCGAGCTGCAGGAGGAAGTCGAACAGGCTTGGCCAAGTGACGACGCCGCGCGGCGGCATCGGCTCGGGGTCCGTTTCCAGAAGCTTGTGCTGCGGGTCGAGGCCGAGCTTACTGAAGAGTACCTCCGCTGGCGGATAGTCACCCACCGCGACGCGCACGAGCTGGTTTGAGCCATGGCCTATGACGTCTTCATCAGCTACAGCAGGACCGATGTCGCTTTCTGCACGAAGGTATTTCGTCTCCTCGAGCGCCTGGGCTTCCATCCGTTCCGGGACGTCGACGGCCTCGCCGGCGGCGCGCCCTGGCAAGAGCAGTTGCAGGAGGCCCTGAAACAGCCCGATCTCCAGCCGGCGGTTCTCGTGCTCTGCACCCGGGCCGCTGTCGAGAGACCCGAGGGCGTGGTGGAGGAGGTCCGGCTCGCCCGCGGGCACGGATTGCCCGTCATCCCCGTCGAGGTCGATCCGGGGGCAGCGAAACATCTTCTCGCCGCGGCGGGTTTCGAGCACCCCGGGCAGATTCATTACATTGCCGTCGCGACCGACTCCTCGGGCCGTCCGGTCGTCGACGAACGGCTCGAGGACGATCTACGCCGAACCCTTACCCGCAAGGTCAGCCGTTGGCTCGCAGAGCAACGAGCCCTGGCGAAGACGTGGGCCGACCTTCTGCGCCAGGACACCCCCTTCTGGGAGACCACCTGGCGCGACTATTTCCCTCTCGCCGAGGACGGCCGGCTTTCCGGCTCCGTGGTCCTGACGGCCCGCGGCGGCAGCGGCAAGTCGGTCCTGATCGCTCATTGCGTGCGCAGCCTGCTCGAAGATCCCGAGGTCTATCCGGTCCTGATCGACGAAGACACGCTCCGCGACCCCCTCCGCCTCCTGGCGCGCCGGCTGGGGGCGAGGCCGTCGGCCGCGGAGCTGACGAAACAGGTCGAGGCGCTGGCTGTCCAGCCGCCCGGGGAACATCGGGGCTGGAAGCCGATGCGCGTCGTGTTCGTCGTGGACGGCCTCGACCGGATGGTCACTCCCGACGATAAATTTCAAACGAAGCTGGTCAACGGGCTCAATCTGCTGATCAATGCCGCCCCGGTTCTCATCGGTTGCCGCAAGGAGGTCTGGGACTCCTGGTATGCCGGCAAGGTGAGCGTGTCCGAGGAGCCGGTGCCGGAGCTCGGCGAACGGCAGGTGCAGGCCGTGCTGCGCGGCACCCGGCTCGCCGGCCAATTCAATCCGTTGTTGCGGATTCCCTTCTTCCTCGACGTTGCCGCGAGCCGGACAGGAAATCGGACAGGAAGCTGGCCCACCCTGCCGCGTACGGAGACGGAGTTCCTCCACCGGATCTGGTCCGAAGCGGTCACTGAGTCGCCGTCGCCCGGCGAGATGATGCCGAGCGACTCGGGCCGCGCCTGGATCCTGGAGGCTCTGGCCGCCTGCCAGTTGCAGCAGCTCGTCTACGATGTGGCCCTCGACGACCTGCGCAACCGGCCGGGCTGGCTGCCAGCCTATGAAGAAGGGCTGCATGAGCTGGAAAAGGAAGGGCTGCTGGTGAAGAGCCCGCGTGACGGCAGGCCGACCGTCCGGCTGCGGCACGACCTGCTCGACAATTATTCGATGGCACGGAACCTTCTCAAGAAGGACAAGCTCGACAAGTGCCGCGAGCTGTGCCGCCGTTGTGAGAAGGATTGCGGCTGGTCGCTCCTGGCGAGCCTGGTGCAGCTCGCCCACGACAACGAAGATGAGAAGCTGGCGCGGGCCTTGTTCTCCGAGTTTCTGTTTCTCATGGATCACAAGAAGTTCGGGGATGAGGCGATGAGCCGCGCCTGGGCGGTGACGCATGTTCTGATCAGTTGCTTCAAGCCCTCGTTCGGCTTGATTTGCGAAGCTCTGAAGGGCACGCCGGTCGAGAGCCTGAACAAGAAGGATCCTACCGACGCCGGGCGGTACGCCAGTTGCCTCGGTCCTTCGGCCCTCTTGACCCAGGAGGCTGTGAGCACCCTGGCTTCGGTGTTCAAGGCGCTGCGCCCGGACCTCTTGTTGGACGCCGAGGCTGCCGTGCCTCTGCTGGCAGGAGGGCTGCGGGTCTGGCGGCTCAAGGCCCGTATCGTCGAAGCGCTGGCCAGGTTTCACAGCGATGCCGCGCTCGAGGCCGTGGTCTCCTACACCCGCCTACAGATGCAGCACAGGGACGACCCGAAATCATTGCGGTACGTGGCGCAGAGCCTGCGCCACTTCCCGCAAGCGGCAGCTTCATCCTTGTTGCGCGAGATGATCGCCGACACCGCTCTCAAGTCGGTGATCCGGCGCCTGGCTGCGGAGAGCCTCGCTCACCTGTATCCCGGAGAGGTGGAGGTCCCCCTGCCCGATGAGGACGAAATCGTCGAGGGCCTGGACATCCACGACGAATCCGGGAGCTACTCCGATTGGCAGATCGTCCAGGACTACGCGGCCGAGGTGCACAGGAGGATGGCCCGCGGCGAGCGCTTCAGCCGCCGCGTTCTGGAGGCGCTGATCGCCGCTCTCAAGCACGATCAGACCTTTGCCCGGCGCGCCGTGGCGCAGGCGCTCACCCTGTTCGACGAGCCGGACGCCCGCGACGCGCTCCTGGACGAGCTTCTCGAGCCGGTGGTGCCGGCCGAAGTGAGGTCCGCCTGCCTGGCGGCGCTCGACTGGAAGCTCGGGCAGCTCGCCGAGCCTCGCGACCGCCAGGCTTTCCTCTATCTGCTGCTGCGGGCTGCCCGGGCCGCCGGCCAGAGCGGCGCCGACCTCGTCGAGCGCGGTCTCTCCGACCTGGCGTTGCGCCGGACCGGCGACTGGAGCCTTACCCCGGACGCGGTCGAGGTGCTGCCACCTCCTGCCACCCCTTGGACCGTCCGCTGCTCCGTCGCCGAGGCGGAGATCGATCCGGCCGTGCTGCGGGAGCTGGCCGGGATCCCTGCGCAGGACGTCGGACCTGACCGCGAGCCGAAGTACCTCTTCGCCGGCTTCCAGGCCGCCGGCGGTGGGCTCGACGTCGTGCTCGCGCCGACCACCTGGCGGCTGGGCAAGAGCTTCCACAACGCCGTCCGCGACGACCCCGGCCGATTCCTGCGCGCCGGTCGTTCCTGGCTTGTGCCCATGCCGCTCGGCCCCGCGCGCCTCCCGGGCCTTGCCGTCGTGCACGGGATCGTGCTGACCTCCGACGGCCGCCTCCTTCTCGCTCAGCGGTCCGAGACGCTGGCCTACGCTCCTCTGCATTGGTCCATCAGCTTCGAGGAGCAGATCACGGAGGGGGATCTGCGCGGAGGTGACCGGGCGCTTCATCTGGCGGCGAGCCGCGGCCTGCTCGAGGAATTCGGCATTGCCGCCGATCCGGCCCGCATCCATCTTCTGTCGGCCGTGCTGGAAATGGACAACCTGAACCTGGCGGCCGTGGTCCTGATCGAGACGGCGGAGACGCTCGACGGGATCCGCGGGCGCTGGTCGAGCGAGCCGCGTCCGACCCATGCCTGGGAGGCCCGGGCGCTCGACGGCATCGAGGCCGACCCGGTCCGCTTGGAGGCGCTGGCCCGAGGCGCCGACAGCTCCCGGGAGCCGCTCCACCCCACCTCGCGGATGCGCTGCGCCCTGCTTGCCCGCTGGCTGCGTGGCTGAGCAGGGCCTGTTCCATTCCGCCGGAACGGCTGTCCTACTCCTTTTGAAAGCAACCGCGGGGCTCCTCCAGGGCGCCGCTGAACTGGAAAAAGGAGCTCGACAATGATCCGTATGAAGCTGACGACCCTGGGCATCGCCGCGGTTGCCGCGGTCCTCGCCCTTCCCCTCGCCACCACCGGCTGCTCACAGGGCTCCAGCCCCACCGAGCCCGCGTTCGACGACGAGCTTGCGTCTGCCAGCTCCCTCTCCATGGCGACGGAGGAGAGCAAGGGGAGCGGCAAGGGCGGCGACGACAACAAGTCGGATGACGACAACAAGGGCCGGCGCAACCGCGGCCGGGGCGGCCGGGGGAACAACGGCAACGACGACGACAACCGGCCGGCGCGCAACGGCCGGGAGTTCGAAGGCGCAGTGGCATCGGTCGGCTCCGACTCGGTGACGCTCGCGGGCGGCCTGCGCATCGTCGTCAATGGCAGCACCCAGTGGAGCGGCCGGGGCGACCTCTTCTCGCTGTCGCAGGTCGCGGGCTCGCTCGCCGCGGGCAACAGCCCCCGCGTCGAGGGCCGCGGCACCCGGCAGGCGGACGGCTCGATCCTCGCCGCCACGATCAAAGCCGAGCACGCCGGCGACTGATTCCACCCCACTGGCACACATGTTGCCTCGGCCCCAGGTCATGGGTTTCGACCAGACCTGGGGCCTGCTCGCGCGCAAGCTGACGGGGTGGGGGAGGGCGTTCATCCTCGCGCTCCCCAACTTCCTTCTCGCCGTCCTGACCGTCGTCGTCTTCTGGCTGATCGCCCAGGCGGTCCGCAACGTGGTGAAGCGGCTGCTGCACCGCGTCTCCCACAGCGAGCAGGTCACCTACCTCCTGTCCCAGATGGTCTACATCGCCGTGCTGACGGCGGGGACCTTCATCGCCCTGGGCATCCTCGGGCTCCAGAAGACGGTCGCGTCGCTGCTCGCCGGCGCCGGCATCGTCGGCCTGGCTCTCGGCTTCGCCTTCCAGGACATCGCGGCGAACCTGATGGCCGGGATCTACCTCTCGGTCCGGCGGCCGTTCCGCCCGGGCCATCTGATCAGGGCCCAGGACTATCTCGGCACGGTCCTGGAGGTGAACCTGCGCTGGACCGAGATCCTGACCCAGCAGGGGCAGGTTGTGCTGATCCCGAACAAGCAGGTGTTCGAGAACCCGATCATGAACTACTCCATCCGCGGCACCCGCCGGGTGGACATCTCCCTCGGGGTCTCCTACGGCGACGACCTGGAGAAGGCGAGGCAGGTGGCGATGGCGGCGGTGGCGGCGGTGCCCACGCGCCTGCCCGACCGGGAGGTGGAGCTGTTCTACGAGGAATTCGCGGAGAGCTCGATCGACTTCACGGTCCGCTTCTGGATCCCGTTCGAGGCCCAGAAGGACTACCTGGCGGCCAGGAGTGATGCGGTCATCCGCATCAGGAAGGCTTTCGATGTGAACGGCATCACGATCCCGTTCCCCACGCGCACGCTGGACTTCGCGGGCCAGGGCGTCAAGGGCCCTCCGGGCGATTCCTCTGCCAATTCCTGATCTGCTTGGCGTACGGGATGGCGAGCAGCAAGAGGAGCAGCCAGCCCCACCGCATTGGATCGTTCACGTAGCTGTCGAAGGTGAGCCAACTGGTCCGAGCCGCCACGGGATCGAAAATGTCGTCGCTCTTCAGATAGATGAGCCCCAATTGCCAGATCGGACCGACGGACCAGACGATGCCCAAAAAGACCATGGCGGCGCCGCCGGGCCATCTCTTCCTGATCGCCAGGGTGCCGAGGGTCAGGCAGAGCACGAGGTAAAGGAGCAGGCACATGCCCTCGATCGCATCCTGGCGGATGAAGTACCAGGGCACATCGCCGCCAGGCAGGTCGGAGAACATCAATTGCTTCGTGAAGTACAGGCTGAGCACGCCGCAGAGAGCGTAGAAGACCAGCGCGAGCGCCATGAGCCCGAAAGATCGCCAACCGCGAGCCAGCCAGTTTTCGGTCATTGGCCCGGAAGCCTACTCCCGCGGCCGGCGACAGGTCAAACCCCGGTGTTACATCCCTTCCGCCGAGCCGTAACGCGCTGTCAGAGCGGAGGAGGGAGCCCTGAAGCTGACCATCGAGGGTGTCGGCAAGCGGTACGATCCGAGGACCGGCAACGCCGGGGACTACCTGCCCGGCGCGCCGGCGCCGGCGCGGGGCCGAGAGGCTTGAGTCGGTTTGCCTTGGGCGATCTCTCGGCGAACCTTTGAGGCTTGGCGCTCGATGAACGCCTTCTGCTCCTCGAAGCTCATGTCTTGCAGCTTTGCGCCCATCTCGTCACGCGTCTGGCGCATGAGCTGAACCGCGTCGAATCTCTTACTCTTCATACCGTAGGACCTCCTGCGGGCTCCTGATCTCCAGAAGAGTGTAACCAAGTCGGAGATTGATTGAGTTGTAGCCACGGATCCGGTCGAGATTCACGATGTGCTTGAAGTTCCAGCTCACCAGGATGTCGACTCGCTGGACAGTCGCTGTCGCGATGTGCCGAGCGTCTTCCAGGTGGGCTGCGCCGATGACTCCGGCGGCCAGATACTCCTGGGCAAGCTGCGAGGCTTCCCGGTCGAAAGTGACTTCTTCCAGCATGCTTCCGGGAACCGTCTGAAGGACTTCGCGGACCTGGGGCGGCGCTCCCCCGAGCTCGGCCAAGGTGAGGTCGGACAGGACGAGGATGTCCAGACCTGCGCGGAATCGATCGAAGAGCTGGAGGGAGTAGGTGCTGAACTCGTCGTCCAGGCATCCTCCGACCACCGACGTATCCGTGTAGATCCGGCGTCTCATCGTTCTTGCTCCATCTGTATCGTAAACGGGTTGTGGGAGAGAGCCGGAGCGAGATGTGGACCGGCGACAGGCCCTTTGCTAGAATATCGGAAATGGACGAGAAACGCGCAGGCTTCAGCCTCAAGGCGCCCGGCCGGCCGGGCTCGGACCATCCGCGGCGCCTGCCGGGCCGCGGACCCTGGCCCGGGGTGGACGATCACCTGGTCCAACCGGAGATTACGCGCGACGAGATCATCGGCGGGCGCCGGGTGGTCGCCTCTCCGGCCCAGCCGCCGCATGCCACCCGGCACACCCAGCTCGACTATGTCATCCGCGCTCTCGTCACTCCCGGCTTCACGGCGGCGGCGGACCTCCTCACCCGTCATGACCACGATTCGGATTTCGCCACCGACGTCTGCATCTTCAAGGACGGCGCCGATCCGGCGACGGGTACGCGCTACCTGGAGGAGGTCGCCTTCGAGGTCGTGTCGGAGCAGAACGCACGCCTCGTGACCGAGAAGGCGGTCCGCATGCACCGCCGCGGCGTGCGGCGGATCTTCGCAGTCCGCGTCAAGAAGGGGGAGGTCTGCGAGTGGTCGCCGGAAAGCCAGGGCTGGAATCCCCTGGATGCCGGCGCGCGGATCGAGGATCCCTGCCTGGTGGCGCCGCTCGCGGTGGCCGCCCTGCTCGACGCCGTGGCGGCGGACAAGGCTGTCGCGGAGGCGCTGATCGCCAAGGGCGACCCGACGCTCCGGGAGCGGGAGGCCCGGGGAATCGCCGGGTCCATCCTCACTGTTCTGGAAGCCCGCGGCATCGCGGTGAGCCCGGAGCAGAGGCAGGAGATCGAGCGCTGTCACGACCTCGAGCGATTGGACCGGTGGCTGCGCACGGCCGCCCTGGCCTCCTCCGTTGAAGAAGTCCTGCCACAGACCTGAGCAGCGCTTCGAGTAACATCCCTCCATCTGCACCGTACCTGGTTGCCAGAACGGGAGGGAGCCATGAAGCTGACCATCGAGGGTGTCGGCAAGAGATACCGTGGGGACTTCTGGGGGCTGCGCGGGTTCAGCCTGGAGCTGGGACCGGGCGTGCTCGGCCTGCTCGGGCCGAACGGCGCGGGCAAGTCGACGCTGATGCGGATCCTGGCCACGATCACCCGGCCCACCGAGGGGCGGGCGGCGTGGGACGGCGCCGACATCGTGGCCGAGCCCGACCGGCTGCGGGCCGTGCTCGGCTACCTGCCGCAGGACTTCGGCGTCTACCCGAACCTGAATGCCGTCGAGCTCCTGGAGTACATCGCCGCGGTCAAGGGGCTGCCGTCGGCCGCGGCCCGCCTGCGCATCGACGAGCTGCTCACCCTGGTCAACTTGACCGAGGCGCGCAAGCGTCCGCTCGGCGGCTACTCGGGCGGCATGCGACAGCGCATCGGCATCGCCCAGGCCCTGCTCAACGATCCGAAGCTCCTCATCGTGGACGAGCCCACCGTGGGGCTCGATCCCGAGGAGCGGGTGCGCTTCCGCAACCTGCTCTCGGAGCTGGGCGGCGAGCGCATCGTCATCCTCTCGACCCACATCGTCTCGGACGTCGAGGCCACGGCCAACGGCATCGCGATCATCGACCAGGGCCGGCTCCTGGCCCATGCCGCTCCGGAGGAGCTGCTGCGCCAGGTCGAAGGGCGGGTGTGGGAGTGGGTGCTGCCCAGCGGCGACCTGCCCGCGGCGCGCGAGCGCTGGAAGATCGGCAGCACCGTGCGCCGCGCCGACGGAGTCCACGCGCGTGTGGTCTCCGGGGAGCCGCCGCCGGGCGCGAAGCCGCTGCCTCCCTCCCTGGAGGATGCCTACCTCCACGTGCTGGAGACCCACCGCGCCGGGCGCCGGGAGGCCGCATGAGAAGGGCCTTCTGGCACCTGCTCCGGGCCGACTTCCTGGAGCGGGTGCGGCGCTACGGCTTCCTGGTGACGCTGCTCTTCGCGGCCTGGCTCGGCTACCTGGTGAGCGTCGGGGCGGTCAGGCTCTGGATCGGCAACACGCGCGGCGTCTACGACTCGGCCTGGGTGGGCGCGCTCACCGCCCTGGTGGTGAACACCTTCCTCTCGCTCGCCGGATTCTACGTGGTCAAGAACACGGTGGAGCGCGACCGCCAGACCGGCGTCGGCCAGATCCTGGCCTCGACGCCGATGTCGAAGCCGCTCTACACCCTGGGCAAGACGGCGAGCAACCTGGCGGTGCTGGGTTCGATGGTCGGAGTCCTGGCCGCGTTCGCGGTGGTGACGCAGTGGGTGGCGGGCGAGGACGCCCGCATCCATCTCTGGCCGCTGCTGTCGCCGTTCCTCCTCCTCGGCCTGCCCATGATGGCCGTGGTGGCTGCGATCGCGGTGCTCTTCGAGACCCTCCCCGGGTTGCGCGGCGGGTTCGGCAACGTGGCCTGGTTCTTCCTCTGGACGGCGCTGCTGGCCGTTCCCGTCGCCAACGAGGGGAAGACCCCGGACCTGATCGGGATGACCCTGGTCGCCCAGGACATGCAGCACGAGGCGGATGCCCATTTCGGCAAGGCGGACCGCGGCTTCACGCTGGGCAACATTTCGCACGAGGAGCAGGCCCAGGTCTTCCGCTGGCAGGGCATGGATTGGACGCCGGTTCTGATCCTCGGCCGCCTCTCGTGGTTCGCGATCGCCGTGGGCGTCGCCCTGATCGCGGCTCTGTTTTTCGACCGCTTCGATCCGGCGAAGGGGCGGATGCGTCTTCCGAAGAAGAAGGAAGAGGTGGAGCTGGCCCTGCCGGCGCTGCCGGAGCACGTGACCCTCACGCCGCTCACCCCGCGGACACCCGGGAGCGCGTTCCGCTTCCCCGGGGTGCTCGCCGCGGAGCTGCGGCTCGCGCTCAAGGGCCAGCCCTGGTGGTGGTTCGCGGCGGCGGCCGGGCTCGTGATCGCGGGGCTGACGGCGCCGGCGCAGGGAGTGCGGCAGATCGTGCTGCCGCTGGCCTGGATCTGGCCGATCCTGGTCTGGTCGCCGATGGGCAACCGGGAGTCGCGCTTCGGCACCGGGGAGCTGCTGTTCTCGGCGCCGCGCCCGGTGGGCCGGCAGCTCCCCGCGGTCTGGCTGGCCGGAGTGCTCGTGGCCGCGGCGGTGGGCGGCGGCGTGGCCGCGCGGTATCTGATCGCGGGCGACTTCGCGGCCCTGGCCGGCTGGGCGGTAGGCGCTCTGTTCATTGCCTCGCTCGCGCTGGCGCTGGGGGTCTGGAGCGGCAGCGGCAAGCTCTTCGAGGCGATCTACCTGGTGATCTGGTACATCGGCCCGATGAACCGGACGCCGCAGCTCGACTACCTCGGCGCCACGGGCCGCGGGCAGCCTCTCCTCTGGCTCGCGGCCACGGCGCTGCTCGCGGCAGCGGCGGCGGCCGGGCGGCGATGGCAGCTCCATCGCGACTGATAAGATGCCGGGCGCATGGCCCTGCCCCTGGAGACGCCCCGCCTGATCCTCCGCCGCTTCCGGGACCGGGATCTCGAACCGTTCCTGGTCTACCGCAACCATCCGGAGGTGTCGCGCTACCAGAGCTGGGTGCAGTGGACCCGGGACCAGGGGCTCGACTTTCTGCGCGACCAGCAGCGGGTGAATCCCGGGGACCTGGGGCGCTGGTTCC
>JBJMGZ010000426.1:0-7449 GCA_045807605.1 Thermoanaerobaculia bacterium
GCGTCGGCGAGGTAGACCTGGTTGTAGAGGTCATCCGGGGCGAGGGCCACGGCTTTCCTCAGGTGGGAGATCGCCTGGCCCCGGTCCACCCAGCCGGTGATCAGCGGGATCTTCGGCGCGAGCGTGTGGAGCCGCCCGAGCAGACGGTGGCCGCCGGCCTTCTCCAGCCGCTCGTCGAGGGTGATCGTGATCTCCGCATAGCGCCGGATCTTCTCCCCCACCCCCTGGCGGGCCGCCGCGATACGGCCATAGACGTCGCCCCAGAGACCCCAGTGGATCCCTCCCCAGAGGAAGATCGAAGGCGCCTCGGGGATGCCGGCCACCTGCTTCGCCACCTGCTCCGGCGGCAGCTCGTCGAGCTTCCTGCGCCCTCCGGCACGCTTGCCGATGCGGTCCAGGGCGGCCTCCACGACCTCGCGTCCGCGGCCGAAGACCTTCTGCTTGCCTTCCTGCGTATGGACCGCGTAGTCCCCCTGGTAGTGGAGGGCGCGCAGCAGCTTCGAGTAAGCCTCCAGCCGGTCGGGCTGCTCCTTGACCGCGCGCTCGTAGGCGGCGACGGCCTCGCCGATCGGACCCGGAGCCGCGCGGTCGCCCTGGTGGCCTTCGGCGCGGCGCGCCCAGGCCGCGTCGCCGACGGTGATGGGATCTTGCGCAGCCAGCGGGAGGGCGGTCAGAAGCAGGGCGATAAAAATCTTTCGCATGGCGGGCATTCTAGTATCATCTCCCCATGGCCGGCGGTCATCCCACAGTCACCCGCCTCCCCCTCTTCCCGCTGCCGGACGTGGTCTGCTTCCCCAGGACCGAGATGAAGCTGCTGGTGGAAGAGCCGCGCTATCTCCGGATGGTCAAAGATCTGATGAATCGGGAGGACGACGCGCGCTGGATCGGCATGGTGCTGCTCAAGCCCGGCTGGAGCCAGAGCCATGGCGGACGTCCCGCGGTCTTCTCCGGCGGCACGGCGAGCCGCCTGATCGACGTCGAGAACCTGCCGGACGGCCGCTCCCAGATCCTCCTGGTCGGCGACTTCCGCTTCGAGCTGGAGCGCGAGCTCGCCGGCGACCAGCCCTACCGGCTGGCCGAGGTGCGGCCGCTGGACGAGCCCTGGCTCAACGAGGACGACGCCGGCATCCAGGCCGTGCGCCGCGAGATGACCGAGCTGCTGGTCCGGGTCGCCGTCGAGACCGGGGAGCGCTTCCCCCTCGCCCCGGCGGACCTGGAGGAGCTCGCCACGGAATGCGCCTTCGAGGAGCTCGTCAACCGCATCGCCGCGGGGCTCGACCTGCCGCCCCTGCGCAAGCTCAAGCTCCTCCAGCAGCCGCTGCCGGAGCGCGGGCTCTCCATCCTCTCGATCCTGCGCAACCGCCAGCAGGTGCTCGACCTGCTGCGTCCCTGGCGCCACCTGGCCGGCGGCGATCCCGGACACAACTAGCCTTGCTCTCCATCCGCGATCCGGTCCACGGCTTCATCCGCGCCGACGCGCTGGAGACCGCGCTGATCAACAGCCGGCCGGTGCAGCGCCTGCGCTTCATCCACCAGCTCGGCTTCACCTTCCTGGTCTTCCCCGGCGCCGAGCACAGCCGCTTCAGCCACGTCCTCGGCGCCATGCACTTGGCCGGCCGCCTCTTCGACGCGCTGTGCGCCAAGTGCGACGGCCTGCTGCCGCCGGTGACGCGCAGCCGCGAGCGCCGCCTGGTGCGCGCCGCCGCGCTCCTCCACGACGTCGGCCACGCGCCGTTCAGCCACTCGGCCGAGGAGCTGTTCGAAGGCGGCATCGACCACGAGGAGATGACCCGCCGGCTGCTCGCGACGCCCGAGATCGAGGCCGTTTTCGCGCAGCACGGCGAGGGCATCGGGACCGCGGACGTGGCCCGGCTCCTCCAGCGCAACGGCAGCCCCACCGAGCGCCTGCTCTCGCAGGTGATCTCCGGCGAGCTCGACGTGGACAAGATGGACTACCTGCTGCGCGACAGCCTCTACTGCGGCGTGCGCTACGGCACCTTCGACCTCGAGCGGCTGCTCGACACCGTCATGCCGCTCGCCGACCCGCTCACGGGCGACTGGGGGATCGGGCTCGAGGAGGGCGGGATCCACGCCCTCGAAGCCCTGGTCATGGCCCGCTACTACATGTTCACCCAGGTCTACTTCAACGCTACGGGCAAGGCGCTGGAGCTCCACCTGAACGAGTGGATGAAGGAGACCGGCGCCCTCTGGGCCGCGGACCCGGACGCCTTCCTCGCCCAGGACGACATCTCGGTCTGGTCGGCGATGCGGGCCTCGGACAGCCCCCACGCCCGCGCCGTGGTGTCGCGCGAGCACTTCCCCGTGGCCTTCGAGACCCGCGAGCACCTGACGCCCGAGGAGAAGGAGCGCTTCGAGTCGCTGCTCCCCGGCCTGGCCGGCCGTTTCGGCGCCGGCAACCTGCTGCTCTCCAACTCCGCCAAGGATCCTCACCGCATGGGCCGCAGCCCGGTGCTCGTCCGGCTCTGGGACGGCTCGCTGGAGCCCATGGAACAGGCCAGCCAGTTCATCCGCCACCTGTCGCGGATCGACCGCTACCGCGTTTATACGCCTCCGCCTTTGCGCGATCCCGTGGCCTCCGCGCTCCAGGAGCTCTGGACCTCTCCTGGAAATTGAATCCAAACCTTTGGAGTCGGCCCAAAATTCTGTATGCCGGTCGCTCCCGGCAGTGGGTATATATCTGCCAAGCCCTTGAAAAAGAAGGGCATTTTTTCGGATTGACAAGGGTGTCACAGCGGCATGACAATTGCCTCATAGGCGTTGATTGGAAACCTGTGATCAGGCGTTCGCCCCGGCGGACGCCATGGGGGAGGGAGAACCTGGGAAGCCAGAGTGGCGGACAGGCCCCCCATCTCGATGAGCTCACGGAACCGCTCCCCTGTGACTGGCAGGGGGCACGACTCGAAAGGAGTCCCCAGACATGAGACTCAGAACCTTTGTCCTGAGCGCGGTGTGCGCCCTGTTGCTGGCGTTGCCTGCGCTGTCTCAGGGCATCCCGAACGGCGTCCTGTCCGGCAAGGTGACGGCCCAGGACGGCTCGGCGCTGCCCGGCGTGCTGGTGACGGTGACGTCGCCGGCGCTGCAGGGATCCCGGACCGCGACCACCAGCGAGAACGGCGAGTACAACATCCCGCTGCTGCCGCCGGGCGAGTACCAGCTCACCTACGAGCTGGAAGGCTTCCTGTCGCCGCAGCAGTCGGTCAAGATCTCGGCCGCGCAGACCACCCGGGTCGACGCCGAGATGGCGCAGGCGACGGTCTCCGAGGAGATCGTCGTCACCGGCACCTACGAGACGATCTCCACGGCGGCCACGGCCGCCACCACCTATGAGAAGGATTTCGTCGAGCAGCTCCCGATGGAGCGCAACGTGCGCGAGACCGTGCTGCTGACGCCCGGCGCCTCGTCCGCCGGCCCGGGCACGAACGCCCGCAACGGCGGCATCAGCATCGCAGGCTCGCAGTCCTACGAGAACCTGTTCCTGGTCAACGGCGTGGTGATCACGGAGAACCTCCGCGGCCAACCGTTCAACCTGTTCATCGAGGACGCCATCGAGGAGACCACGACCTCGGTGTCGAGCGTCTCGGCCGAGTACGGCCGCTTCGCCGGCGGCGTGGTCAACACGATCACGAAGACGGGCGGCAACGAGCTGCACGGCACCTTCCGCGACAGCCTCACCAACCAGGACTGGGAGGCGCCGACGCCGCTGACCGTGCAGCAGACCGACAAGGTCAACAACCGCTACGAGGCCACGCTGGGCGGCTGGATCTGGAAGGACAAGATCTGGTATTTCCTCGCCGGCCGCGACTTCGAGCAGCTCACCACGGGCCAGACCTCCCGCACCTTCGTCGGCTTCGACGTCGGCGTGGACCAGCAGCGCTACGAGGGCAAGCTGACCCTGTCGCCGTTCGCCGGCCAGCGGCTGACCGCCTCCTACATCAAGATCGACGAGCTGGAGCTGGGCAACTTCTTCGGCACCATCCTCGACACCCGCAGCATCAATGACCGCACCCTGCCGCAGGAGCTGACGGCCTACAACTACTCCGGCGTCGTGACGGAAAACTTCTTCGTCGAGGCGCAGTACTCGGAGCGCCAGTTCACGTTCGAGAATTCGGGCTCGCGGTTCACCGACCGGATCAACGGCACGCTGCTGGTGGACACGGTCACCGGCGACCGCTGGTGGAGCCCGACCTTCTGCGGCGTCTGCCGGCCGGAGGAGCGCGACAACGAGAACATCCTCGCCAAGGCCTCGTGGTTCCTCTCGACCGACAGCATCGGCTCGCATGACGTCTCGTTCGGCTACGACACCTTCAGCGACGTCCGCGCCGCCGACAACCACCAGTCGGGCAGCGACTACCGCATCCTGATCTCCAGCACGATCATCAAGAACGGCGAGCTCTTCCCGCAGCTCATCAGCGGCAACGCTTCCACCTTCATCCAGTGGAACCCGATCCTGCAGAGCAGCCTGGGCACGGACTTCGTCACCAACTCCTACTACGTCAACGACCGCTGGCGCCTGAACGACAACCTGAGCTTCAACGTCGGCGTCCGCTACGACGAGAACGACGGCGAGGACGCCTCGAAGCAGAAGGTCGCCAACGACAGCAAGATCAGCCCGCGCCTGGCGGCCACCTGGGACCCCAAGGCCAACGGCAACTGGATCTTCAACGCGAGCTACGGCGAGTACGTGGCCGCCATCGCCAGCACCCAGGCCAACGGCACGGCCCAGGGCGGCAACCCGGCGACGATCACCTGGTTCTATCGCGGCCCCTCGATCAACGCCGATCCGAACGGCGCTCTGATCGGTCCCGAGGCGGCCCTGAACACGATCTTCAACTGGTTCGACTCGCAGGGCGGCACGAACAACACGAGCAACCTGCGCTCGGTGAACATCCCCGGCGCCACCGTGCGGATCATCGGCTCGCTCGATTCGCCGAGCACCACCGAGTACGTGCTGGGCGCCGCCAAGCGGCTCGGCACCAAGGGCATCTTCCGCGCCGACTACGTGCACCGCGACGGGCATGACTTCTACGTCAACCGGACCGACCTGTCGACCGGCAGCACCACCACCCCCTCCGGCCAGCGCGCCAACGTCACGTTCATCGAGAACGAGGACAGCCTGCTGGAGCGCGTCTACGACGGCCTCCACACGCAGTTCCAGCTCCGCCCGTCCGACCGCCTCTTCTTCGGCGGCAACTACACCTGGTCGCACTCGCGGGGCAACTTCGACGGCGAGACCGCGGCCAACGGGCCGGTGGCCTCCGCCATCCTGTCCTTCCCCGAGTACAAGGACCTGGCCTGGAACAACCCGCGCGGCGACCTGGGCATCGACCAGCGCCACCGCGCCCGCCTCTGGGCGGTCTACAACATCTTCACCGGTGGCAAGAACACCCTCAACGTCAGCCTCCTGACGAACTACGCCTCGGGCGTGCCTTACGGCGCCGTCGGCGCAGTGGACACCCGGCCGTTCGTGACGAACCCCGGCTATGCCATCCCGCCGGCGAACGTCGGCTACTTCTTCACCAACCGCGACGCGTTCCACACCGACGACATCACGTCCACCGACCTCTCGTTCAACTACGGCTTCAACTTCAGCACCTTCGGCAAGGAGGTCGAGATCTATCTCGAGCCCGAGGTCCTCAACGTGTTCGACGAGCACGGTGTCGGTTTCGTGAACCAGGCGGTCCAGGACGCCACCAACACCGCCGGCCTGCAGAAGTTCAACCCCT
The DNA here is from genome assembly GCA_045807605.1 of Thermoanaerobaculia bacterium. Classification (GTDB taxonomy): domain Bacteria; phylum Acidobacteriota; class Thermoanaerobaculia; order Multivoradales; family UBA5704; genus DATMER01. The sequence continues at coordinate 5,745 of JBJMGZ010000426.1, forward strand.
TCACCACGCAGCCGATCGAAGGCGTGCACTGGCGCCGAGGCGCGAACTTCGGCAAGCCGACGAACGAGCTGCACTACCAGCAGCCGCGCACGTACCGGTTGTCCCTCGGCTTCCGGTTCTAGGAAGAGCTGGTGGCAGATGTAGGGGCGGGGCTTGCCCCCGCCCGGGAGGGGGTAAACCCCTCCCCTACATCAAAATCCGAAGGCCCCGGTCGCAAGACTGGGGCCTTTTTGTTTTCAGGTGACGGGTACGGCCACTTCGGCCAGCCGGCTCAAGGCGTCGCGCCAGCGGCGGCGGTAGGTCTCCCAGATGGTCAGGCAGGCCGAGAGGGGGAGCCGCTGGAAGCCGTCCTGGAGGACGTCGACCTCGCTGCCAGCAGGCAGATTGTGGACGCGCAGGGTCAGCCGGGTGGTGGCGTTCCAGCCGGAGTCGAGGCGCTCGAAGGCGAGCACCCAGAGCTTCGGCTCGACGATCTCGATCGTCCTCCCCCGCTCCCGGAAGCCCTCTCCCGTCAGGAGCAGCTCCCCTTGCGCCACCTCAGCCTGCCCGGCGAGCCACCGGGCCAGCCGGTCCGGCTCGGTGAGCCAGCGCCAGGCCTCCCCCGGCGGCACCGCGAGCGCCTGCCGGCGGCGGAGCTGGACGCCGGGAATGTCGCCCTGGCGGATCGCTTCGGTCATCTCTAATCCCGGTAAAGGTCCCGCAGCGCCGATTCCACGTCGGGGAAACGGAACGGGTAGCCGAGCTGGAGCAGGCGCGACGGGAGCACGCGCTGGCTGTCGAGCACGGCGTCGGCCATCTCGCCGAGCATGACCCGGAACACCGGCTCGGGCACTCCCAGCCCGAGCGCCTGCAGCGGGCTCGGCCGCCGCAGCACCCGCCCCAGCACGTCGCCGAGCTCGCGGTTGGTCACCGGCTTCGGCGCCACCAGGTTGAACGGACCCTGCGCCTCGTCCTTCTCCAGGAGGAAGCGGATCGCCCCGACCTCGTCGGCCATGTGGATCCAGGGGAGCCACTGGCGCCCGCTGCCCAGGGGAGCGCCGGCCATCAGCTTGAACGGCAGGGCCATGCGCGGCAGGGCCCCGCCCTCCCGCGCGAGCACCACGCCCGTGCGCAGGATCACCCGGCGGACGCCCAGGGCCTCGACCTCGGCCGTGGACGCCTCCCACGCGACCGAGACGTCGGCCAGGAATCCCCGGCCCGGCGGCTGCCCCTCCAGGATCTCCTCGTCGCCGCGCGGGCCGTAGTAGCCGACCGCCGAGGCCTGGAGCAGCGCCCGCGGCTTCTTCGCCGCCTCCCGGATCGCTTCCTGTATCGCCTCCGATACGGCCTTGCCGGACAGCACCCGGCTGTCGCGGATGCGGCGCTTCCGGTCGTCCGTCCAGCGCCCGTCGGCGATGCCCTCGCCGGCCAGGTGGACGATGGAGGTCTCCTCGTCGAGGAGATGGACCCAGCCCTTGGAAGTGAGGCCGTCCCACTCCTGGGCGCGCACGCCGGGAGGCAGCGGCCCCACCCGGCTCATGCTGCGGGTCAGGACGACCGCGTCATACCCAGCCGCACCCAGGTTCCGCGCGAGCGCCCGTCCGATCAGACCCGAACCACCGGTGATGACCACTCGCATCTTTGAATCCTCCGATCAGACCGCAGCCAGTTCCTCTTCCAAAAGCTGCCGCTGATGCAGGTCGGCATAGAGCCCGCCGTGGGCGAT
>JBJMGZ010000427.1:0-5851 GCA_045807605.1 Thermoanaerobaculia bacterium
ACCCGGCCGCGCGGTTCCACTCCGCCCCGGAGGTGATCCAGTCCCTCACCGGCCCCATCGCGATGGCCGCGCCCCGGGTCGAAGAAAAGCAGCCGGACCCGGCCCCTCCGGTCCCTCCTCCAGCCGCGAAGAAGAGCCCGCAGAAGAACCAGCTCCAGCTCATCCTGGTCGCCGCCCTGCTCCTCCTTGCCGCGGGCATCGGCACGTTCCGCTATCTCGGCTGGCGGGCCGAGCAGGAGCAGACGCCCGAGCAGCGCCTGGCCCGCCTGACCGCGGGGATCACGCCGCGCCGCTCCGTCGCCGTGCTCGGGTTTCAGAACCTGAGCCGCACCCCGGGGACGGAGTGGCTCTCGACCGGGATCGCCGAGATGCTCGCGACCGAGCTCGGCGCCGGCGGGGGCCTGCGGATCGTCCCCGGCGAGAACGTGGCCCGCGCCAAGGTCGAGCTGGGGCTCTCCGACGCCAACAGCCTGGCCGCGGACACCCTGTCCCGCGTGCGCACCCTCCTCGGGAGCGATGCCGTGGTGCTGGGCTCCTTCGCGATCCTGGAAGGCCCGGCCGGCCGCAAGATCCGCCTCGACGTCCGGCTGCAGGACACCATGGCCGGCGAGACCACGACCGTGGCCGAGAGCGGTCCGGAATCGGAGCTGTTCGATCTCGTGGCGCGCGCCGGCCGCCGGCTGCGGGAGGAGATGGGTGTGGGCGAGGCGGCGCCCGTGAAGGTCGCCAGGGCCTCCAGCACGGATGCGGCGCGCCTCTACTCGGAAGGGATCAACCGGCTGCGGCTGTTCGAGCCCGCGGCCGCGCGCGAGCTCCTGGAGCAGGCGGTCGCGGCCGACCCGCGCAACGCCCTCGCCCACTCCGGGCTCGCCTCGGCCCTCACGACCCTCGGCTACGACAGCCGGGCTCGGGAAGAGGCCAAAGCCGCGTTCGAGCTCTCCGCCAACCTTCCCCCGGAAGACCGCCTGCTCATCGAGGGGCGCTACCGCGAGACGATCCAGGACTGGAAGCGGGCCGTCCAGATCTACTGGGACCTCTGGTCGATGTTCCCCGACGACCTGGACCACGGGCTGCGGCTCGCGGCGGCCCAGACCGCGGCCGGCCAGGCCGAAGAGGCGCTCGCCACGACGGATGCCCTCCTCACCCTGCCGCCGCCCGCGTCCGAAGACCCGCGCATCGACCTCGCCGAGGCCATGGCGGCCGGAGCCCGCGCCGACTTCCAGCGCCAGCAGTCCGCGGCCGCCCGCGCCGTGGCCAAGGCCTCCGGGCAGAGAGCGACGCTGATGGTCGCGCAGGCCCGTCTTCTCGAATGCCGCGCCCTGCGCAATCTCGGCCAGGCCGAGCCGGCCCTCGCGGCCTGCGCCGAGGGGCAGCGCCTCTACGCCGCCAAGGGCGACCGGGCCGGCGTGGCCGAGGCCCTGACCCACGCGGCGAACGTGCGCTTCGACCGGGGCGAGCGGGCCGAGGCCTCGCGCCTTTACGAGGAAGCCCTGGCCACCTACCGCGCCATCGGCAACCGCGGCGCCGAGGCCGGAGCGCTGAACAACATCGCCGTGGTCCTCCGCAGCCAGGGGGACCTCGACCGCGCGAGCCAGCTTTACGAAGAGGTCCTGGCCATCTCCCGGGAGGTCGGCAGCCGGGCGGGAGAGGCCTACGCCCTCAACAATCTCGCCGGCGTGCTGCTGCGCCGCGGCCGGCTGGACGAAGCCGGCAAGCTCTTCGAGCAGGCGCTGGCCATCCGCCGCGAGCAGGGGGACAAGAGCGGCGAAGCCTATGCCCTGGACAACCTCGGCGTGACCCTCCGGCGCAGGGGCGATCTGGCGGGCGCCCGCCAGCGTCACGATCTCGCGCTGCGGCTCCGCAAGGAGACCGGGCAGCGCATCGGCGAGGTGTCCTCGCTCAACAACCTCGGCACCCTCGCTCTCGACCAGGGGGACCTCGCCGCCGCCCGCAGGAGCTTCGAAGCCTCGCTCGCCCTCTGCCGGGAGACCGGAAGCCAGAGCTCCATGGCCTACGCCCTGTTCGGCCTGGGAGAGGTTCTCATCCGGGAGGGCAAGCTCGAAGAGGCCCGCAAACGTCATGAAGAGGCGCTCGCCCTGCGCGAGAAGCTGGGAGAGAAAGGCACCGCGGCCGAGAGCCGTCTCGCCCTCGCCATCCTCGCCCTGGAGCAGGGAGACCGGGCGAAAGCCGTCGAGCTGGCCGGCCTGGCCGCCGCCGAGCTCGAGCGCCAGGGCGCCACGGACGGCCAGGCCCTCGCCCTGGCGGTCGCCGGAAAGGGCCGGGAAGCCCTCGCCCTGCTCGAAGGCAGCCAGGATCTCCGCGCCCGGTTGACCGTCCAGCTCCGGGCCGCCGCCTCCCCAAAAATCCTGGAAGAGGTCCTCGATCAGGCCACCCGCGCCGGATTCACGGAGATCCGCCTGGAAGCCGCTCTCGCCCTGGGCCGGCGCTCTGAGGTGGAAAAGGAAGCCCGGGAGAAGGGTTACTTGCGGATCGCGGGCAAGGCTGCGGCCTGACAGACTCAGACCGGTGTCAACGTAGAATTGGCCTGTCGTGTTTTCCCTGGGAACGCTGGCGTCCCGCCGGCATGTCCGAATGAATTGGCGGAACGCCGGCGATTGTCGCCGCCCCTGCCAGAAGGCCGGCGAGACGCCAGCGGTCCCAGGGAAAACGCGCCACGCTCAATCATCGCCCAGAATCGGAGCTCAATGTAGCGCGCACCTGCCCTGGGCCGGCGACCGCGGCAATCCCCAGAGCCGCAACCAGCGCCATCCCCGCTCCGAACGTGAACGCCGTCGCCGCTCCCCAACGGTCCCAGATCGCGCCGAAGATCAGGGACGCCGGCAGCGCTCCGAGCCCCAGGGCCAGGTTGTACCACCCGAATGCCGCGCCGCGCCGGTCGCTCGGCACGAGGTCCGCGACGAGCGCCTTCTCGACCCCCTCGGTCAATCCGAAGTAGATCCCGTAGACGGCGAAGAGCGCCCACACCTGCCACTCGACTCCGGCCCTGCCGAGCAGGAAGTACACGACCGCATAGACCAGCCAACCCGCGATCAGGAGCGGCTTGCGCCCGAGCCGGTCCGACAGGATCCCGCCCGGAGTGCTGGAGAGCGCCTTCACCACGTGCAGCATGGCCCAGAGGATCGGAACCAGGGCGGGAGCCACCCCGAGATCGGCGGCGCGCAGCAGGAGAAAAGCGTCCGTCGAGTTCCCGAGCGTGAACACGAAGAGGACACCCAGGAACGCCCAGAACCGTCCCCCGAGCCGGGCGTGGGGATCGAACCGGCTCGCGGCAGGAGCCATCTCGCGGGGCACCTCGCGGACGCCGAAGACGAGCGCGATGACCGCGAGAGCGCCCGGGACGATCGTGAGCAGGAAGAGCTGCCGGAGGTCCATCTCCGTCCAGCGCAGCAGGGCAAAAGCCAGGAGCGGCCCCACCACGGCCCCGGCATGATCCGCGGCCCGGTGGAAGCCGAACGCCCTCCCGCGGATGGCCGGATCGACCGAGTCCGCGATCAGGGCGTCCCTGGGGGAGGTGCGGATTCCCTTGCCGACGCGGTCGGTCACCCGCACCGCGAGCACTTGCGTCACCGACTGGGCGAGCCCGATCAGCGGCCGGATCAGGGAGGCGATGCCGTAGCCCGCGAGCACCAGCGGCTTGCGCCGCCGCACCCGGTCCGACCACCAGCCGCTGGCCAGCTTGAGCAGCGCCGCCGTGGACTCGGCCGCTCCCTCGATCGCGCCCACCGCGGTGGCGCTCGCACCCAGCACGGTCGAGAGGAACAGGGGCAGCAACGGATAGGTCATGTCGCTCGCCACGTCGGTGAGGAAGCTCACCACCGAGAGGGCGAGGACGTTGCGGCCGAGGCGGGCGCTGGTAGGAGATACCCTGGGCACAAGCGGGATTGTAGCGAAAGCAGGTCTCCCCCGCTCCTGTCGCGACCCGCTATTTCAAGCCGCTCAGGAACGCGTTCATTTCGCGCAGCACATCCGCCTCGTTGGACAAAAAGACGTAATGATCCGCGTTGGGCAGTCGAACCACCCGCGCGGAGGGGACGCCAAGCTCGAAAGCTCTTGCCTGTGCGCCCGTGGTAACCAGTTCTCTGGCCTCAGCCGCCGCGCGCTTCACGGGATCGTCGTCCATCTCTCGCCGCCTTTGAGGCAGCGCGTAAATAGCGAGTGCCGGGACCGGGATCTCCGTATACTTCTGCTGGCCTGCAAAGATCGCCTGAACGGGCTTGGAGAGTGCCGTCTGGAGCAGCTTCGGCGGTACCGCCTCCAGATCCTTTTGCAGGTCCTTCAAGGCTCTTTCCATCTGCGGCAAGCTGTTTTCGAGTAGATCCCGAATCAACGGGCGCCGGTCTTGCGGACCCTTTCCGCGTTGCAACTGTTCCAGCTTCCCTCGCAGGTCAAGAGCGTCGATGGCCCAATCTCCCCGCGAGCGATCGTAGTATGCGTAGGGATAGCCGGCATCCAGATAAACCAGTCCTGCAACCTTGTCGGGGTATCTGGATCCCACGGAGCTCAATTCCTCTCCCGCGATGGAGTGCCCGACCAGGACCGGTCGATCGAGCTTGAGAAAATCGATCACCGCCAGCACGTCGTCGCCGAGCCGATCGGCAGAGTAACCGGAGACAGGAACGCTGGACTCGCCGAAGCCGCGCCTCGTAATGCCGTAGACATGGTGAGCGGCAGTGAGCTTGAGGGCGAATTTGTCAAATTTGTGCGCCGTATTTCCCAGACCCGCCAAGAGCACCACCGGCCGGCCGGAGCCGCCCCAATCGAGAACCTCCAGCGTGACGTCGTTGTCCACACGTACAAACTGCACGGTATGTGGAGATTGGTCACGCAGCCATGCAGTATCCTGGGTGGCCCGCTGCAAATCAAGCGGTCGCGGCGTTCCTTCGTTCCAAGTCCCCGTGATCGTTGCTCCGTCCGGACTGATGGTTCCCTCGTACGTGGCACCTGCCCAAACACCAATCTTGAGATTGGAGCCCTGCAACGTCAGAGAATTGGCGGGTATAGCATCGGGGCCCCGGTCGATGCTGTACAGTGTGGCCTTCCAACTGCCGTCATCCCCCTTTGCGATTTCGAGGATAACCCGTAGATCCCGACCCTGTTTGATTGTCCCTTGCCAGTTGCCGGTTATATCCTGAGCGGACAGAGTGTTGGCCAGCACTGTCACTAATGTCACAATCCACAGAATCCACTTCTTCATGGGGTCTCCTTTTTGAGCCTTTGTCGCTACAGTATTATTTCAGGCTTCCTTGAGACCCCACCTCGTGGTGACGCCCTTGCCCTTCTCCGGCCTTCGGCTCTGCGAACACCTGGCAAGAGGGCTGGCACCTCCTTGGTTCTGTGCCATGCCCTTCTACAAGAAGAGTGGGAGGTGGGCGCGCGCAATTGCAGGGCGGGCCGTATCTATTCTGGCACTGGCTCTGCTGTTCCCCGCGACTGAGCGCTGCCGGGCAACTCATTACCTCGCTGGGTCGTTTGCATATGCCTCGAGATATCCGCACCTGATACAACGATACGTTCTTACCCGGCGCACAATCCGCTCCGCCGTTTTCACGCCAAGGATTCCAACCTCCATCGGTCCTTCGACCCAAACCTGATACCGGTGACGTGAAAACAGTGCTTCCGGTATGAAGCCCTCCGACATGCCCGCTGAACATTTTGCGCACTTCAGACCGATCGGCATTCTCGTCTCTCCATTGGGCGCCCTGTCGCTTGGCGGCTAAGCGGCGCCCATTCGCCTACCGCCGCCGGTCTTCCAGCGAAACAGCGGTTCCGGAGCCCGAGAGCTCGCCACTCCGACTGCCGGCGATGAGGGTCTATTTTACCACTGAGCCCA
>JBJMGZ010000428.1:0-8073 GCA_045807605.1 Thermoanaerobaculia bacterium
ACGGCTGGTCTTCGCGGTGTCGCACCGCGAGGACGCGCAGGTGCCCACTCCCGAGGTTCTCCATACGATCGGAACCGTGGCCCGCATCGGCCAGCTCCAGCGGGGTCTCGCCGGCATGCAGCTCCTGCTGCAGGGCGAGCACCGCGGCATCGCCATGCGGATCACCGAGAAGGACGGCTTCCTCCAGGCGGCCGTGCGCGAAGCCGAGGAGATGAAGCCGCTCGACACGAACGATTCGGCTTTCGTCGCGCTCTTCCGCGAAGCGCGGCAGCGGGCGGCGGAGCTGGGCAAGAAGTCCGGCCTCCCCGACGAGGTCGTGCAGCAGGTCCTCGAAGGGGTCCAGGACCCCAGCCGTCTCGCCGATCTCGTGGCCGCCTATACCGACGTGACGCCGGCGCAGCGCCAGAGCCTGCTCGAGACCCTGTCCGTCGAGGAGCGGCTGCGGCGCGTGCTGCTCCACGTCCAGCGCCAGCTCGAGGTGCACGAGGCGCAGGAGGACATCAAGAGCCGCGTCCAGGAAGAGCTGGGCGACCGCCAGCGCGAGATGTTCCTGCGCGAGCAGCTCAAGGCCATCCAGAAGGAGCTCGGCGAGGGCGAGACCGGCAACGAGATGGAGGACCTCCGCGAGCGCCTCGCCAATCTCGACCTGCCCGCCGACGCCCGCAAGGAGGTCGACCGCGAGCTCGCCCGCCTCGGCCGCATGGGCCGCGAAGCCATGGAGACCCAGGTCATCCGCAACTACCTGGAGACCATCTCCGAGCTGCCCTGGAACGAACGCAGCCCCGAGCACCTCGACATCCCCGAGGCCGCGCGCATCCTCGAAGAGGACCACTACGCCCTCGGCGATGTGAAGGACCGCGTCCTGGAGTTCCTGGCGGTGCGCCAGCTCCGGATGGAGGAGGAGGCGAAGGAGAAAGCCGCGGCGGAGGCGGCCGCAGACGAGGATGGAGAGGACGTCAAGGACAGCAAGGACACCAGGGACAGCAAGGACGCGAGAAGCTCCAAAGGACCGATTCTGCTCTTCGTCGGCCCTCCGGGCGTCGGCAAGACCTCGGTCGCCAAGTCGATCGCGCGGGCCATGGGGCGCAAGTACGTGCGCATCTCCCTGGGCGGCGTGCGCGACGAGGCCGACATCCGCGGCCACCGGCGCACCTACGTCGGCGCCATGACCGGCCGCATCATCCAGGGCATGAGGCAGGCCGGCACCAAGAACCCGGTCTTCCTCCTCGACGAGGTCGACAAGCTCGGCGTCTCCTACCAGGGCGACCCGGCGAGCGCTCTCCTCGAGGTGCTCGACCCGGCCCAGAACGACTCGTTCACCGACCACTACCTCGGCGTGCCGTTCGACCTGTCGGAGGTGCTCTTCATCGCCACGGCGAACTTCATCCAGAACATCCCCGGGCCGCTGCTCGACCGGATGGAGGTGGTGCAGTTCTCCGGCTACACCGAGCAGGAGAAGCGGACCATCGCGCGCCGCTTCCTCGTGCCCCGGCAGCTCAAGGAGAACGGCCTCTCCACGGAGCAGATCGACATCACCGACGAGGCGATCGGCGAGACCATCACCGGCTATACCCGGGAGTCCGGCGTGCGGCAGCTGGAGCGCGAGATGGGCAAGCTGTCGCGCAAGGTGGCGCGGAAGATCGCGGCGCGCGAGGAGGAGCAGATCACCATCGACCGCGCCAGGGTGCGCGAGCTCCTCGGCCGGCCCAGGATCCACCCGGAGCGCGCGGCCGGACAGGACCAGGTGGGCGTCGCCACGGGCATGTACTACACGCCGACCGGCGGCGACATCATGTTCGTGGAGGCCTCGACCATGCGCGGCAAGGGCGACCTGGTGCTCACCGGCCAGCTCGGCGACGTCATGAAGGAATCGGCCCGCGCCGCCTGGACCTACGCCCGGGCGCACGCGGATTCGCTCGGCATCCCCGAGAACTGCTTCGACCGCGACGTGCACGTGCACGTGCCGGCCGGAGCGATCCCGAAGGACGGCCCGTCGGCGGGCGTGACCATGGCCACGGCCCTGATCTCCGCCCTCTCGAACCGTCCGGCGCGCCACGACATCGCCATGACCGGCGAGATCACGCTCTCCGGACGGGTGCTGCCGATCGGCGGCGTCAAGGAGAAGGTCCTCGGCGCGGTGCGCGCGGGCTTGACCGAGGTCCTGCTCCCCAAGGACAACGAGGCCGACCTCGAGGACCTGCCGCAGGAGGTGGTCGACACCATCCACATCCACTTCGCCGAGGAGCTGGGCGACGTCCTCGCCCTGACCCTCCGCGGCGCCACCTACCGCGAAGGCCGCCTGTCGTTCGGAGATGCGGCGAGCCTGGCGCTGCACTGAGAGCAAAAAAAGGCCGGTGGTTTGACTCACCGGCCTTCTCTTTCCGATTCCGCCTCAATGTAGGGGCGGGGCTTGCCCCCGCCCGGGAGGGGGTAAACCCCTCCCCTACATCACAGGTTCCACGAAATCCCGGCCAGGAACTCCTTGCCCGAGAGATCGATGTCCCCGAACCCCTCCAGGTCGCCGTCGAGCTCGTCGTCCACCCGCGTCCAGCGCGCCTCCCCGAAGACGGAGATGCGGTTGGTGATCGGCGCCTCCAGCCCCACCAGCCCGTAGTAGCCGAAGGCCTCGCCCTCGGACTTCAGGCTGGCGGAGAAGATCTCGTCCCTCACCGTGCCGAAGTCGATGAAGTCGCCGTCCTCCTCCAGCCGCCAGACGTAGAGGCCGCCGCCCGCTCCCACGTAGGGGATGATCGGCGCGTCCGGCCCGACGAAGCTGAAGTTGAGACCCGCGGTCAGCGAGGTGATCTCGAGCGTCGTGTCGTGCCGGATGTCGTCGCCGAAGTTGTCCACGAAGTCGCGGTAGGCCTGCGTCCGGTCCCCCTCGTAGTAGTTGCCCGAGAAGAGCAGCCCCAGGTTGCGGTTCAGGCTGAGCAGGTAGTCGGCGCCGAACGAGACGTTCTCGAAGTCGTCGATGTCGCCCGTGAAGTCTGCGAACTTGTCGTCCCAGTACTCCGAGTCGCCTTCCGGCTGGAAGTCGCCGATGTGGAGCCGGAACGCTCCATCCCTCTCGTACGTCCCCCGGTGTTGTGCCCAGGCCGGGGCGGATGCCGCCAGCAGGCCGGCCAGCACCCAGATCGCATGCGATCGCTTGCTCGTCATTTTCATCTCCTTGCGTCTCCTGTCGTCGAGACGTTCCAAAACCAGTCCAGGAGCAACGCCGGTGCCAGGCCGCGGAGAGACGGCGGCTCGGCCCGTAAGTCCCGCATTCTCAACAAAATGAAACGGCCCCGCGGTTTCCCGCGAGGCCGTCGTCAACGTCCTTTGGAGAGGACGCGCTTGTTCCCGATCAACTAGTCCAGCGTCTGGATCGTGATGCTCTCCGAAGAGGAGGACTTGTTCCCCTTCTTCGCGGTCACGCGGAAGGTGTAGCTCTTGCCCGCGCCGAGCCCGGTGACCGTGAACGAGGTGGCGTTCTTCTTCGTCTTGGCGACGAAGTTGAACTTCGAGCCGCTCTTCACCTCGATCAGGAACATCTTCTCGTTGGTCGAGTTGTCGGACCAGGTGAGGCGGACCGAGCTGCGCGTGACGTCCTCCGCTGCCAGGTCGGAGGGGGCGACCGGCTTGCCGGAGCTGCCCTTCGAGTCGGGATAGAGCGTCAGGATGCCGGCCTTGTCGTCCTTCTGGAGCGTCGCGCCGCGCTCGTCCCCGTGCGCGGTGGCCCGCATCAGCGCCTCTTCCTTGTCGGTCGTGTCGCACGGGCCGCTTCGGTTGTCGCCGCAGGAGTGGCCGAGGCCGAGCGTGTGCCCCAGCTCGTGGCCGTAGATCTGCTCCGCCCGCTTGCCGCTCGTGAACCAGCAGACCGAGTTGTTGTTGATCACGATGTCGGCGCCGCCGATCGTCGCCGGCGTCGTGCTGTCGTCGTACCAGGTGCCGCCGATCGCCAGCACGCCCTCGCCGCGGCCCGGGGTCGGGCAGGAGAACGAGCCCGGGGCATCTTCGTTCACGTCGTCGAAGAGGATGACGTTGATCTCGTCGAAGTCCTTGAACCCGGCGGTGGAGGTGGACGTGCCGTCGTAGCGGTAGCGGATGTTCGTGGCCGGATCGTTGTTCCAGGAGGCGAGCGCGTTCTGGAACTCGTCGAAGCCGCCGCCGGGGAGGCCCACCTGGCCGGCGGCATGCGCCTTCCAGAGGACGTCCTGGCCGCGGTCGAACTCCAGCCAGCGCTGCTTGACGCCGCCGATGTAGGTGAACGCCTCCCAAGCCACTCCCATCTTCGGCGCCGCGACGAAGTAGTCGGCCTCGCGCTCGACGCCCGCGGCCCGGTCGGCCAGCCAGTTGCCGAAGCGCTGCAGGTCGCGCACACCCTCGGCCGCGTCGGCCGCGTCGGCCGCGTCGCCCGCGGCCGCGATCTCGTAGACCTCCGAGAGATCGCGCACGGCCAGGCGGCGGCCCTCCGAGCGCAGCTCGTGGAACGTGCCCTGCGCGAGGTGCAGCGGCCCGTACGAGCCGTCCGCGTTCGCCACCAGGAAGACCAGCGCCCGCTCGCCGATGTGGAATTCCGGAGCGCCCCAGATCTTCAGCTTGAGGCCATTGGCCGCGGTGCCGCCGGGCACCCGCACGACCAGGGAGCCGGCCGGGACGTCACCCTTGACCAGGCGCTCGACGCGCAGCCGGTACTCGGTGGCGGGACGTCCCCCTCCGGACGGGAAACCGGCGGGGCCGGCCCCGGTCACCGTGCCCTCGGCGATCACGGCCGCCTGGTCGGCCAGCGAGCTGTCCCGGATGGGCAGCGCCGTCGTAGCCGAGACCGACTGCACCGCCACGGCCAGGAAAAAGATGGCGAAAAGGAATGTGCGCTTCATACCGACCCCCTGCATTTGCGGTTTGCTATTCAGACTAGCCTTGTAGGATACCAGACCCGCCCCTTCCCTTCCAGACGCCTGCCTATAGAATCACCCCGAAAGAGGAGGAGATTCCCATGGTTCAGCTGTTCGACAAGCAGACCGGTGCCGAGGTCGGCATCCTCACCGACGACCAGTTCCAGTTCCTCGTGGACCACCTCGAAGAGGAGTCCTCGGACGACGACGACTATTACGTGAACCGCTCCACCGTGGACCTGCTGGAGAGCGCGGGCGCGGATCCCGAGCTGGTGCGGGTCCTGCGCGGCGCCCTGGGCGACCGCGAGGACATGGACCTGCGCTGGACGCGCTCCTGAGGAGGCCGATGTCCTTCAGCGAATCCTCGATCGACGCCCTGCGGCAGGCGCTCCGCGTCTCGCCGGAAAACCTGCCGTTGCGCCGCCACCTGGCCGAGGTCCTGGCCCAGGCGCAGCGCTGGAGCGAAGCGGAGGCGGAGCTCCGCGAGGCCCTGCGGATCGAGCCGGAGGACGAAGAGGCCAGGATCGAGCTGGCGCGGGTGCTCCACCGGCAGAAGCGCTCCTCCGAGGCGCTCTTCCTGCTGCGCCAGCTCGGATCGCCCTCGGACCGCATCCGGGGGCGCTCCCACCGCCTCGCCGCGGACGTGCTGCTCGAGCTCGGCCAGGTGGAGCGGGCGCGCGAGGAGTACGGCAGGGCGGTCGCGGCCGATCCCTCCCTGGCGGACGAGGCCTTCGCCGACCAGATCGAACCGGACGAGGACGACGACCTGCCCGCCGGCCGCGGACCGTCCCGGATCCCGCTGCGCAACGAGGACGAGCCGGGCCCCGTGCGGATCGAGCCCGAGACGCCGACCATCTCCTTCGCCGACGTGGGCGGGCTGGAGCCGCTCAAGGAGGAGATCCGCCTCAAGATCATCCATCCCATGAAGCACCCGGAGCTCTTCGCCGCCTATGGCAAGCAGGTGGGCGGCGGCGTGCTCCTCTACGGTCCGCCGGGCTGCGGCAAGACCTTCCTCGCCCGGGCCACGGCGGGCGAGGTGCGCTCGCCGTTTCTCGCCGTGGGCATCCACGACGTGCTCGACATGTGGCTCGGCCAGAGCGAGCGCAACCTGCACGCCATCTTCGAGCAGGCGCGCACCAAGAAGCCCTGCGTGCTCTTCTTCGACGAGGTGGACGCCCTCGGCGCCAAGCGCACCGACCTGCGCACCAGCGCCGTGCGCCAGATCATCAACCAGTTCCTGGCCGAGCTCGACGGCGTCCGCGGCTCGAATTCGGGCGTGCTCATCCTGGCCGCCACGAACGCGCCCTGGCACCTCGACTCGGCGCTGCGCCGGCCCGGCCGCTTCGACCGCGTCATCTTCGTGCCGCCGCCCGACCTCCCCGGCCGCACCGAGATCCTGCGCCTGCTCCTGCGCGGCAAGCCGGCCGAGAAGATCGACTTCGAGCACCTGGCCAAGAAGACCGCCGACTTCTCCGGCGCCGACCTCCAGGCCGTCGTGGACCGCGCCGTCGAAGGCAAGCTCATGGAGGCCATGCGCTCGGGCGTCGCCCATCCCCTGACCTCGAAGGACCTGCTCGAAGCCTCGTCCAAGGTCCGCCCCTCCACGGCGGAGTGGTTCGCCACGGCGCGCAACTACGTGCTCTACGCCAACCAGGAGGGGATCTATGACGAGGTCCGGAGGTACCTGAAGCTGTGATCCCCGCTGGGGGGCTGGAGCGCTCCACGCTCCTCCTCGAGCAGGGCCGCTACGACCTGGCCGAAAAGGAGCTGCGGCGCCAGCTCACCGAGGACCACCAGGACGCGCTCGCCCACGCGCTCCTCGCCTTCTGCCTGATGAAGCAGGAGCGCCTTCCCGAAGCCGAGCGCGAAGCGCGGGAGGCCGTGGCGCTCGCCCCGGACGCGGGCTTCAGCCATTTTCATCTGGGCCAGGTGCTGGACCATCGCGACCGGCTGGTGCCGGCCGCGGCCGCCTTTCAGGAAGCCATCCGGCTCGATCCCGAGGATGCGGACTACCCCGCGGCCCTGGCCTCCATCCGCGTCCAGCAGCGCCGCTGGGACGAGGCCATGGCCGCCGTGGAGCAGGGCCTGGAGCTCGACCCCGACCATGCCGGGTGCACGAACCTCCGCGCACTGATCCTCACCCATACGGGCAAGACCGGCGAGGCCCACTCCACCCTCGACGACGCCCTGGCGCGCGATCCCGAGAACGCCTTCACGCACGCCAACCGCGGCTGGACCCTGCTGCGCGAGAGCCGTCCGAAGGAGGCCATCGAGCACTTCCGCGAAGCCCTGCGGCTCGAGCCCTCGTTCGAGTACGCGCGCATCGGCATCGTGGAGGCGATGAAGGCGCGCAATCCCATCTACCGTCCGATCCTGCGCTTCTTCCTCTGGCTGGGGAGCCTGCAGGGCCGCTCCCAGATGTGGCTGATCCTCGGGCTCTTCTTCGGAGCGCGGCTGCTGCGCCTGGTGGCCCGGTCGCAGCCGTCGCTCGCCCCGTTCCTCTACCCCGTGCTCTTCCTCTACATGGCCTTCGTGCTGCTGACCTGGGTGGCGGACCCGCTGTTCAACCTGCTGCTGCGGCTCGATCGTTTCGGCAGGCTGGCGCTGTCGCGCGAGCAGGTGCGGGCGAGCAACTGGTTCGGAGGCGTGCTCGGCCTGGCCTTGGCGGCGCTCGTGGCCGGCCTGGCGACGGGATCGGAGATGCTGCTCCTCGTCGCCCTGGGCGCCGGCGCCCTGATCCTGCCGGTCACGGCGGTCTTCCGCTGCCGGCCCGGCTGGCCCCGCCAGACCATGGCCGGTTACACAGCCCTGCTCGTCGTGCTCATGGCCCTGGCGCTCTGGGTCGACGAGATTTCCGCGTTCCTCGGCATCGCCCTGATCGGGGCCGTGCTCTCGACCTGGATCGGCTCCGGGCTCGCGCTCGCCGGCAAGCAGTCGAGGGGCTAGCCTGTAGGGGAGGGGCTTGCCCCCTCCCGGGCGGGGGAAAGCCCCAGGTCGAGAGATGTTTCGCATCCGGAGCTTCCGCCCGCCCGGGAGGGGACAAGCCCCTCCCCTACATCGGGAAGCCTGCCCGGGCAGACGGGGCTGTTCCTCCTCGCCCGGCCTGGCGATCCCCACACGATCCTGTTCGACCTGGAGACGCTGCGCGGCGCTTCGGAGGTCGGCGGGTGGGCGAACATCCACCGCATGGGGCTGG
>JBJMGZ010000429.1:0-4791 GCA_045807605.1 Thermoanaerobaculia bacterium
TACCCTCGATTGCAATGTCCGCCGAAACACCACAGAACGGACGCCCGAGATGGGCTGCGGTGGTTTTATCACCAGATTAGCCGGTCGCGGTGTGGCAATAACACCACTTTTCTTGGATTTCTATCAGCTTGCCTGATCGAATCTGTCTCTCTACCATTCGCGCATGGCCGCGAAATCCAAGGAGTCAGAGGAGCCGGGAGAGGGCAAGGATGTGCTTCGGGTCGGCTTGGGAGTGGCGTTGCGGGAGCTCCGCAAGGAAGGCGAGCCGAGGCTGAGCCAGGCCGAGCTCTCGGCCCGGGCGGGGCTGCCTTCGAACGCGATCGGCGACATGGAGCGGGGCGGGCGCACCATCAAGGGCGAAGAGCTCAAGAGCATCTGCAAGGTCCTGGGCCTTCAGATCAAGGTTTTCATGGAGAGGGTCAAGAAGACGCAGCTCAGGGCTATGGGGGAGCCGGAGGCGGACGAGGAGCCCGACGGGGCCGCATCGGCCGGGCTTCCAGACTTCTATCTCACCGTTGCTCTTGCGGGAAGAACGCCGGAGGAGGTGATCCAGATGTTGCACAAGGCGATGAAGGCGGGCTCGCCGGTGAAGCCGGAGAAGGGATGATCGAGGCCGTACGCCTGTCAATTGACGGTCTTGCCATCCCCGGCTATGCTGGTTTTCAGGTGATGCCTGAGATGCCCAGCAAGCCCCGTCCCTCCCGCGAAGACATCTACCGCATCCTGGACCAGGTTCTCGAAACGGGCATCCCGGTCGAGATCGAGCGGGGCGGCAAGCTGCTGAAGATCATCCCCGTCGAGCCCCGGAGCAAGCTGGAGAACCTGAAGCCGCGCAAGTACCTGCTCTCCGATCCGGAGGAGCTGGTACATCTCGACTGGTCCGGGGAATGGCGCCCCTGATCTACCTGGACACCCATGTCGCCGCCTGGCTGTTCGCAGGCAAGGCGGAGCTCCTCCCCCCGCGGGCGCGGGCGCGGATCGAGGAGAGCGATCTGCTGGTCTCGCCGGCTGCGGTCCTGGAGCTTCAATACCTCTACGAGATCGAGCGCGTGGCCGAACCGGCGCAGGTGGTCCTCGACGTGCTCGGTCCCGAGCTCGGGCTCAAGGTGTGCGACCTTCCGTTCCCGCGGGTTGCGGAGGCGGCCTTGGGTCTGGCATGGACCCGGGATCCCTTCGACCGCCTCATCGTCGCCCAGGCCATCGCCCGGGGCGCCGCTCTCCTCACCAAGGACCGCGCGATCCACGACCACTATCCGCACGCGGCCTGGGCGGACTGAAGCCCCGCAAGAGGCGCAGAGGCAGGCCAGGATACCGGTTTACAGCCCGCCGCCGGATCAGTTCCCACGACTAAGCCCTGCCTCTCTGGATCAAATGACCGGGGAGGGCAAATTCGTGGAAACTGTGCGAGCCCATTACGACATTCGAGGATGACCGGCCCGCGCGCGCAGGATAACTTTGCGGCAGCGTGTGGAAATCATCACGCCAGGAAAGATTTAACCTTTCCAGCGCCTTTGATCCCTGATCAACCGGCGGCTAGGATGGCCACCGATGAGCTCGAAATCGGTGGCAAGGGACCTCAGGGTGCTGAGGCTTCAGAGGGGCTTGACCCAGAAGGAGCTCGCGCAGCTCTGCGGCCTTTCCGAGAGCACGATCAGCGCCGCCGAGTCCGGATCGCGCAACACCCGGTTCCCGACCATCCTGCAGATCTGCCGCGGGCTGGGAGTCGCTCCGGAGGAGCTCGCCTCGGAAGCCCAGGCGAGGGCGAGCTTCCCTCTCGCCGGCCGCGAGCACGAGGCTCAGTTCGACGAGCTTCTGGAAGCCTACCTGGCGTCGCAGAGGAACCTCTGGCGCTTCCTCTTCCAGGCGGGCGGGAAGTCCGCTCCCTTGCGTCCCGCTGCCGGCCCGGAGCCCGGGAACGGCATCCGCAGCCCGCGGGCGCGGGTGAGGCGCAGCCGCAAGCCTTGAGCCGGGTGAAGCCCCCGGCCTGCTGAGGGCCGGGGGTCTCTCCAACCTCATTTCACCCGCTTGCCCGGGACCTCTCTCCCGCCCTGCCGGAGAAGGCAGGAGCCCTCGATGTCCTTGCTTTTGTTCCTTCCTTGGGTAACATGGTCCGCCTCATGTGTTCAAAAGGAGGCTCGGTATATCATGGACCAGGAACAGGAAGGGGTCGGACTGGGCATGTTCCTTCGGCTTGTGAGAGCGGCGGTCGGACAGATCCTCCATCTCCAGCAGGGGGACGCGTTCCTCTCCTGGATGCGGGTGGAGGCGCCCCGGCTTTTCCCGGAGGTGTTCGCCGGTCTTCCGGATCGGGTCCGCCGCGCCCTGGCCACGGAGCTGGGACGGCAGATCTGGAACGCCACCCCGCTCCCCCGGCGGGGCTTCCGCCCGCTGCCGCTCCCCCGGCCGAAGGCGGCCGATCCCTGCCCCTGCCGGTCGGGCCGCGCCTACGAGAGCTGCTGCGCCAACGCGCCGGCCCTGCCCGGCCTGACTCCGGAGCTGATGTGGGCGTTCGTGGCCGGAGAGCTCCCGCTGGAGCCGGCGGCGGCGCTGGCGGAGGAGGGCGGCATCCCGCGCCCGTACCTGGGGATCGTCGCCCGGCGGCTGGTCGAGGCCGGGCAGCCGGTCCGCGCGCAGAGGTTCCTCGAGCGGCTGTTCGAGGAACCGGAGGTCCTCGACAGGAGCGACCTGGACACGATGGACGCGCTGCTCGAAGCCTACGAGGAGCTGAACCTGAACGAGGACATGCGCTCGTTCGTCGAGCGGTTCGCCCAGAGCTTCCAGCAGGCCGAGGGCCCGGAGCCGGAGTAAGGCGTTTCTTTCCGCGCTTCCAGTATCCAGGATCGGCTCTCCAGGCTCGCACGGGTCTCCGCGATCGGCTATGATGTTCCACAATGCCGAAACCAGAGCGTTCCCTCCTCTCCGGATATCTGGAGAGCCTTGTCGCGGTGGAGGATCGCGGCGACGCCCGCGAGGAGAGCTTCTATCCCACCCTGGCCGGGCTCCTGATCCGCTGGGCGGAGGGCGCCGGCGTGCGGGACCTCCACGTGACGACGATCCCGCGCAAGGCCGAGGGCTGCAGCCTCGACTTCCAGGTCTGGCGGGGCCGGGATCGCCTGGTCGGCTACATCGAGGCGAAGCGGCCCTCGGCCGACCTGGACCGCGTCGAAGAGAGCAAGCAGGTCCGGCGCTACCTGGAGACGTTCCCGAACCTGGTGCTGACCAACTTCCGGGAGGTCCGGCTCTACCGCAAGGGCGTCCGGATCGGACGGGTGGTCCTCGCGGGCTCCTGGCCTGCGCGGCTGCCGCTGGGCGAGCGAGAGACATCCCGGAGGGAGTCGGAGCTGTCGGCGCTGCTCAAGCGCTTCTGCGGCTTCGAGAGGCCGCAGCGGCTCGGCGCCGCCGCTCTCGCCAAGGCGCTGGCCGAGCGCGCCCGGTTCCTGCGCGACCGCATCGGGGACCTCCTGGAGCGCGACGAGAGCCGGGAGGAGCCGTCGGAGCTGACCGGCTTCTTTCGCACGCTCGCCACCCATCTCTTCTCCCGGCTCGACGAGCGGGAGTTCGCCAACCTCTACGCCCAGACCGTGGCCTACGGCCTGCTCGCCGCCCGGTGCCGGGAGGACGGCGAGCTCGACCGCCGCACGCTCTACGAGAGGATCCCTCCCGCGAGCGGCATCCTGCGGGACGTCTTCCGCTACATCTCCCTCTCGCCGCCCCCGGAGATCGAGTGGATCGTCGACGACCTCGTGGACCTTCTGCGCCCTGCCGGCTGGAAGCTGGCGCTGCAGCGGCACTTCCAGCAGAAGGGGGACCAGGACCCGATCCTGCACTTCTACGAGACGTTCCTGCGCGAGTACGACCCGGACCTGCGGACGCGGCGGGGCGTCTTCTACACGCCGCCGGCGGTGGTTTCCTACGTGGTGCGCTCGCTCGATCACCTGCTGCGCACGCGGCTCGACCGTCCCGACGGGCTCGCGGACCCGCGGGTCTGGCTGCT
Organism: Thermoanaerobaculia bacterium; assembly: GCA_045807605.1. GTDB lineage: Bacteria > Acidobacteriota > Thermoanaerobaculia > Multivoradales > UBA5704 > DATMER01. The sequence goes on from JBJMGZ010000429.1 coordinate 3,995, forward strand.
GGACCCGGCGGCGGGGACGATGACGTTCGTGGTCGAGGCTTTCCGCTGCGCCATGGAGGGCTGGCGGGAGGCCTATGGCAGGGCCGGCGTGCCCGCGCTGGTGCGCGACCACCTGCTCCCGCGGAGCTTCGGCTTCGAGCTGATGATGGCGCCGTACGCGATCGGCCATCTCAAGATGAGCCTGTTCCTGGCCGAGCAGGGGTACGAGCTGGACGAGGGGGACCGGGTGAACCTCCTGCTGACGAATGCGCTGGAGAGGGAGGACCTGAAGCAGGAGGTCATCCCCGGGATGCCCTCCCTGGCCCGGGAGGTGCGCAAGGCCGCGGAGGTCAAGGAGGATCCCCGGATCTGCGTCGTGCTCGGGAATCCTCCCTACTCGGGGCACTCCGAGAACCCGGTGGAACGCAAGAAGAGGAAGGACGATCCGGTCCGCGCCTATTACCAGGTGGACGGCGTGCCCCTCAAGGAGAAGAACGCGAAGTGGCTCCAGGACGACTACGTGAAGTTCCTGCGCTTCGCCCAGCGCAGGATCGAAGCCCACGGCGAGGGGGTGATCGGGCTGGTGCTCAATCATGGCTACCTGGACAACCCGACCTTCCGCGGGCTGCGGCGGTCCCTGATGGACAGCTTCGACGAGATCTTCGTGCTGGACCTGCACGGCAACCGGCGCAAGCGGGAGGTCACCCCGGCCGGCGCCCGGGACGAGAACGTGTTCGACATCGAGCAGGGGGTATCGATCCTGCTTGCCGTAAAGAAGCCTCCGGACGTAGGGGCGGGGCTTGCCCCCGCCCGGGAGG
>JBJMGZ010000430.1:0-10367 GCA_045807605.1 Thermoanaerobaculia bacterium
CGGAGGAGGGAGGTTTGGAGAGGAGATTGTCTGTTCGCTCTTCTCTGCCGTCTCCATCCATATATACGGGGCACCCCGGAAGAGTGTTTGGGTCCGCGGGCGACTTTTTTGTAGGCTCTCCCCATCATGCGCGTCGCCACCTGGAACGTGAACTCGATCCGCTCCCGCCTCGACCGGGTGCTCGACTGGACCTCCCGCCTCCAGCCCGACGTGCTCTGCATGCAGGAGACGAAGACCACGGACGACCTCTTCCCGGTCTCCGCGTTCGAGGAGCTGGGCTACCACGTCGAGCTCTTCGGCCAGCCCACCTACAACGGCGTGGCGATCCTCTCGAAGAAGCCCCTGGAGGACGTGGTTCGCGGCCTGCCCGACGACGAGCCCGACGCCCAGCGGCGGCTCATCGCCGGCACGGTCGGCGGCATCCGCATCGTCAACGTCTACGTGCCCAACGGCCAGTCGCCCGAGAGCGAGAAGTTCATCTACAAGCTCAACTGGCTCGTACGCCTGCGCCGGTATCTGGAAGGAGCGGCTTCCCCCAGGAAGCCGCTCCTTGTGGTGGGCGACTTCAACATCGCGCCGGACGAGCGGGATGTCCGGTACCCCGAGCTCTGGCGCGGCAAGATCCACTTCCATCCGCGGGAGCACGAAGCGCTGGAATACCTGCTGGAATGGGGGTTGTCCGACCTGCTGCGCAAGCACCACGAGGAGGGCGGCCTGTTCACCTGGTGGGACTACCGGATGCTCGCGTTCCCGAAGAACAACGGCCTGCGGATCGACCTCATCCTGGGGACGAAGACGATGCTCCAGCGCTGCACGGAGGTGTCGCTCTACCGCGACGAGCGCAAGGGGGAGCACCCGTCGGACCACATCCCGGTAGTGGCGGAATTCAAGGCTCCGGCGGCTCGCCGTCCCCGGAAGGCTCGCGGTTGAGCTCCTGCAAGAGCTGGACGCTCGCGCGCTCCCACGTCAGGATCTCCAGGGCCGTACCCCCTTCCTCCTGGATGCGGTGCGCCTCCTCCATGGCGGCCGGCAGCGGCGACCGGGCGAGGACGGCATACAGCCACTTGTCGCCCTCGGTCATCACCCGATGGCGCAGCTCGATCGCCAGATCGAGGACCTCGGAGTCTCCGGCGGCGGCCAGCGCGTTCGCGAGCTGCGGTTCATCGTAGAGCGACGGGACGGGCAGGCGCCACAGGAGCGGCAGCGCCTCGGGGGCGGGGTTCTCCTCGAGCCAGTGCGCCAGCGTCCGGGCCTCGGCGAGGCTCGCCCCTTCCAGCATCCTGAGCACCGCCTGCAGATCTTCGGCCTGTGCCAGCCCATACCCGACAGAGACCGCCATCACCGACCGGACGGCCGCGTTAGGGCAGCTCTGGAACGCCTGGACGACACGCTCCAGGCGGACCGACCCCTCGCCCAGCACTCCCGCCACCGACAGCAGCGGCTCGACCTCCTCCTGGACCGCCACCGCGAAGAGCAGCCAGAGGGCGCGGTTCCTGGCCTCCTCGCCGGAGGCGCCGCGGTAGTAGTCCACCAGGAGGCCGCGCGGCGGATCCAGGAGCGACGCCCACTGGAGCAGGACCTCGGCCTCCTCGTCCGACGCCCCCCGGAGCAGCCGCCAGACCACCGCGAGATCGTCCCGGTCGCGACGCGCGATCTCCAGCAGGATCTGCCGCCGCTCGGCGGGCCTGCGCGACGCCTCGAAGGCCTCCACCAGGTTCTCGACGCGGGGCACGGACTTCCAATCGCGGACCTCGTCCTGGCGCAGGAGCGCCTCCAGGCCGGAGTCGCTCTCGTCGAGCCAGAGGAGGAACAGGTCCTTTTTCAGGGCCTCGTCCGGCGGCAGGCGAAGCCCGTCCAGCCCGGCTTCGTCCAGGACCCATTCGACGAGCTCCTTCTTCTCGTCCAGGCTGGCGCCTGAGGAGACCACGAGGCTCCAGAGGAGCGGCGCGTCCCCGGGCTCGGCCAGGTCGAGCATCAGCTCGAGCAGCCCGGTCCGGTCCTCCCCGGGATGCGCGAGCCAGACCCGCGCCAGGTCCGCGAGGCGAGGGGCCTCGCCGGGGTTGTCGCCCATCCAATCGAGAACCGGCTTCATCAGCCAGAGCGGCTCGCCGCCGAGGAGCAGGCCGCGGAAGAGCCCCGCCGTCTCGACGTGCTCGCCGAAGCGCAGGGCCCGGAGCACCTCCAGCCGCTCGCGGTCGTTCCGCGCTCCATCGTAGAGATCCAGGAGGTCGGAGAAGGGCTTGCTCGTCGAGGGCAGGCCGAAGTGCTGGTCGATCGTTCTCACGAGCTTTGCGGGGTAGCGCTCGGGCGCGGCCAGCGCCGCCTCCCGCAGCTCGCGCAGGGCCTTCTCCTCCTGCGCGTCGTCGTCGAGAGCCGAGATGCCGGCGAAGAGGCGCAGGGCGCCCAGCCAATCCTCGTCCTCGGGCTTCACCTCGACGACGAACCCGAAGTCCGGGATGGTCCAGCCGTCCTCTTCCCGGGCGAGGAAGATCACGTAGCGCGCGCCTTCCGTGTAGTCGCAGCTCGGCCCGAGCGGATCGGGCTCGCCGCCAGCGATGCAGCCCGTCAGCCACAGAGTCTTCGCGGTCACCCCTTTGAGCGCCTCCTCGATCTTGAAGCGGACCATCGCTTCGGACGAGCCGACCGCGCGCATCACGACGAACCCGTCCGCGTCGTCGACGGTCTCGTAATCCGTTTTTACGAGGGCGGTCGGCTCGGAGACGATGATGGTGGTGGCCCGCGCCGCGCACACGACCGCCAGGAAGGCGGCCACCCCCAGCAGAGGCTTGCGGACCATGCCCCAACGCTAGGGCAAGCACCATGCCCGGGGGATGGCACACGTAAACAGCTGAAGAATCAGGGGCTGCGGCGGAGGCCGTCCAACTTCCCGGACGCCGCCGGTCCGGAAAAGTGGATCGGGCCTACCGCGCCATCCAGCGCGCCGACTCCCAGCCGAGGTGGCCGTGGGCGTTGAACAGGCGCACCACCGGGTGCCGGCCCCAGTCGAGGACGGTCACGGTCCCGGGATCGAGGAACATGCGCCGGGCCGTGGCGAGAGGAGCGTCCAGGGCGGCGCAGAGGAGGGCCTTGATCGGACCCACGTGGCTGACCAGGACGATCCACTCGCCGGCATGGTCGCGGGCCAGGTCGTCCACTAGGGTGAGCGTCCGCTCCTGGACGGAGAGGAGCGACTCGCCCCCGGGCGGAGCGAGGCCGAGGTCGGCCTCCCAGCGCAGGAGCCGGTCGCCGTCACGCTCCAGCACCTCGGAGCGGGTCAGTCCCTCCCACTCGCCGAAGTCCTGCTCGCGCAGGCGCGGCTCCAGGCGGAGATCGACCTGCCGGGCCTCGGCGATGCGCCGGCCGGTCTCCGCAGCCCGGGAGAGGGGGCTGGCGTAGACCGCCTGCAACGGCAGCGGGCCGAGGGAGGAGGCGAGCCTCCCCGCCTGCTCCACGCCCGCGGGAGAGAGCGGCTCGTCTGCCGTGCCGAGATAGCGCATCTCCCGGTTGAACGGCGTCTCGCCGTGGCGGACCACGAAGAGGCGCAGGGTCACGAGGCCGCGGCCACTTCGAACGGCGGTTCTTCCACCGGCACTGGAGCCGCGGCGGGCACCGCGTTGAGCTTGTCCTTGAGCGCCTTGTACTTCTCGTCGAGCACCTCGAACACGCCGCCGATCTGCTCCAAGCGCTGGTCGAGGTCGACCGTCCAATGCTCGTTGCGGACCGGTTCCAGCTTGAGGCCGTTGAGGCGGTAGGAGAGGGCGTCGAAGCGCATCGGCACGGTGCCGACATGGATCTTGGCCGAGAGGATCTCGGCTCCCTCCTCCAGGAAGCGGAAGAGATCGTGGAGCACGGCGCCGGTGAGCGAAACCTTGGCCTCGCGGGTGGCGAGCCGGACGCTCCCGGTCTCGGGCTCCACCATGACCTCCGGCTCTTCGAGCAGCACCCGCAGGAAGCGGCAGCCGAGCACCGACTGCCCAGGCTCCCTGGGCAGCACGATGTCGCTCGCCTCGTCGGCCTCGGGCGCCTCGTCGAGCCACGGCGCCTTGAAATCGGCCTCGACGCCGGCCTGGCGCAGCAGGGTGAGGACCGTGCCCAGGTAGGTCTTGGCCGTGCTCGCCACGTAGAGGAGGGTGCCGTCGATGCAGCACTCCAGGATGCGGGTGCGCGGCGCCTGCCCGGCGCAGAGCTCGGACTCGGCCAGCTCGCGCAGCTTCTTGCGCGTCTTGGAGCCCACGAACGGCGCGCCCGTGGTCTCCATCTCGCCCCGGATCAGCTCCTTGACGCGCTCCTTGACCGCGGTGGGGTCGGGCCGGATCTTGTCGATGCGCACGCGGAACGCCCAGCGCCCCTGGCCGACCTCGTAGGGAGCCTCGATCTCGAACGGGACGAACCCCATGCGCTCGCGCACCTCGGAGCCGGGCTCGATCGCCCAGAACCGCGCGCGCTCGAAATCCGGGCCGTCGGGGGGGACTGAAACGTTGAAACGGGTGACGCTGACCGTGCCGCTGAGAAGACCCATCGCTACCTCCTGTGCTGCTGGGCGGAGGTGGGATCTTAGCTCACGAAGGCGGGCGCGCGCTCTTCTTCTTCTTGGAATCCTTCTTCACGGGAGCCGGGGCCGGCTCCTTCTTGGGATTGACCACCTCAGCCTCAGCCGGCTTGGCCTCGGCCTTCCCGTCCGTCTTCTTCTCTGCCTTCACCGCGGTCTTCCCCTCCGCCGTCTCCTCGGCCGTGCCGTCCTTGACGGCCTCTCCCTCTTCGAGGACGATCTCCTCCTCCACCACCTCGTCCTCCCCGGGGATCGCCTCTTCCTCGACCTCGACCTCGGGCTCTTCCGCCGGCTCCACGATCGCCTCGATCTCCTCGAGATCGGTGTCCGCGGCGTCCTCCATCTCCTCCCCGTAGAGGGCCTCTTCCTCCTCGACCGGGTCGATCTCGACGGCCTCCTCGACGGCATTGGCCAGCGAGTCCGGAAGCTCGGTCGCCTCGTCGAAGTGGGTCGCGGAAAGGGGCGCGGGGGTGTCCGGCAGCGTGCCGAGGTCGAGGGCCAGGACGTGGCCGATCTCCTGCTCCGTGTAGAGCTCCTCGACCACCGTCTCAGCCTCCTGCCAATCGGAACGGTCGGCGGGGGCGGCGTACTGGGAGTTGCCGGTCCACTCGCCGCGCTGCGAGTCGCCGATCATCAGGGCGTTCAGGTAGGCGTTCAAGGTGAGCTGGGCCGCGGCGATGCGCTCGGCGTCGATCTGCATGCGCCGCAGCTCGGCGGCCATGGCCGCGTCGCCGCGCCGGCGCGCCTCCTCCTGCAGCTCCTTCAAGAGATCGGCGAAGCGCTGCTGCGCCTGCTGGATGCGGAGGAAGCGCTGGCGCTCGGCCTCGGTGAGGCCGCGCCCGTTGCGGTGGCGGACCGATTCGCGGCCATATCCCGTGCGCAGGAGCTGGTAGGACTCGGAGAGGATGCGGAGGCCCTCGGACACGCCGGGATCGGGCACGCCCGTCCGCGCCCAGACCACGCGCAGCTCGCCGAGCGCGGCGCTGCCATCCTCCAGGGCACCGAAGAAGCTCTCGTCGCGGGCCAGCATGGCGGCGCGCACGCGCCGGAGCACGGCGTCCATCTTGTCCACGGCGCGCCAGAACGGGCGCTGCTCGGGCTTGGAGCGGTCGAACCGCCCCTGGGCGGCCTCGGCCGCCCGGACGGTGTCCGCGAGGCCGGACTCGGCGAGCCGGAGGAGCTGGTGCGCATCGGCCTTCCGCGCGGGAGCGGCATGCGAGGCGCCAGCGGTGAGGAGCAGGAGCAGGGCGAACGAGATCGGCAGCGACTTCATATAGGGCACACCTTCCGGAGCTGCTGGGTATACGGAGCAGCCTCGTTCAACGTCTACTGTGAGGGTACTACGATCTGAACGGGGGAGAGAAACCGGATCGGGGGCCGAAGAACCAGGAGAGGCGTCGGTGCGGGATCACCGGCGCCCCTCCCAACCCCATTAAAGGAGAAAGACCATGCACCTGGAATGATACACATCCGCCCCCGGATTGCAACCCGGGATCAGTCGAATCCCCGCTCGCTGACTCCCGGCCCGCCTCCCGGCTCTTCGAACTGGATGATCAGCTCGGTCCAGGCCTTGCCGGGGAGGTCCCAGCGGGTGGCCGGCTGGAAGGGGGTGGCGAGAGCGGCCTCGACCGCGGCCTCGTTGAAGCCGAGGCCGGAGCTGTCCCCCTCGCGCACGACTGCTTCGAGCACCTGCCCCTGCTCCCCCACCAGGATGTCGAGGTGGACGTCCACCTTGAGGCCCCGGCCGCGGGCCGCCGCCGGGTAGCGGGCGCTCGGGAAGTCCAGGGGAATCGGCATCTCGACTCCGGGTCCGGGACGGAGCACGCCCGCCATGCGGGATGCCGGTGGCCCGGACGGAACGGCGCGCTTCGGCACCGGGGGCTCCGTGCGTGCCTCGGCGATCCGGGCCGGCTCCTCCAGCCGCGGACGCTCCGGACGCGCACGAGCACCGCGCGGCGCGGGAGTCGGCTCGGGCGCGACCTCCACGGTCTGCACCGGCTCCACGGGCAGGGGAGCGGGCTCCGGCTCGGCGAACCGCGGCTCGGGCTCGGCAGGGAGCTCCTCGATGACCTGCGGCTCCTCGGCCGCAGGTGCGTCCGGCTCCTCCAGCGGGTTCATCAGTTGGACGTCCTCAGCGGGAGCCTCCGGCACGGCCGGCGGAGCGTACGGGGGCGGAGGGGCCGAAGCCGAGGACGCGGACGGCCGCTGATACCAGAGGAAGACGCCGAGCAGGCCCACGAGCAGCAGCGCCGCCGCGGCGAGCGATCCCCAGGACCGGTCCGGCCGCTGCGCCGGCCCGAGCAGCTCCGGCTCGATCATCTCGACGCTGTCCTCCTCGTCATCCCAGAGCATCCGTCGATCCGACGGCCGGGGCGGCTCCGCCGCCGGGGCCGCGAAGAGCGGCAGCCCCTCGAACGTCTCCCCGTCCTTCGAAGGCTCCTCCTCCGCGGCCGGCGGCACCTCGACGGGTGCCGGAGCGGCGGCGAAGACGCCGTCCATCTCATCCCCGCCCAGGGGATGGCGCGCCTGGATGGCCCGCAGGCTCTCCGCCACCTCCTCGGCCGAGCCCGGGCGCTCCACGGGGTTCTTGGTCAGCAGGCGCAGGACGACCTCGCGCAGGTCCTGCGGGATGCGCCCCTGGGGGTCGCTCTCCTCGAACCGCAGCGGCTCCCGGAACAGGTGCCCGGCCATCCAGGACCTCGGATCGTGCCCTTCGACGGGGCACCAGCCGGTGAGCATCTCGTAGAAGACGACGCCGAGAGAGTAGAGATCGCTGCGGGCGTCCACGCCGTCGGTCCCGAACTGCTCGGGCGCGGCGTAGCGCAGCTTGCCCACGAAGAGCCCGCCGGTGGTGAGTCCGTCGCCGATGCCTTCGAGCGCCTTGGCGAGCCCGAGATCGATGAGCTTGACCAGCGGCCGGCCGTCGAAATCGCGGGCCAGCATCAGGTTGCCGGGCGACACGTCGCGGTGGACGATCCGCTGCCGGTGGAGATAGGCGAGAGCCTCGCAGGTCTGCCGCGCGATCTCCAGGGAGAGAGGCAGGGGAGGTGGCCCGTGGCGCCGGAGGGCCTCGCGCAGCGTGATGCCGTCGATCCACTCCAGGACGAGCCACGCGTTGCCGTCGTCCGCGACCGCGTAATCGTGGAGCACGGCGAGGTTGGGATGCCGCAGCCGGCTGGCGACGCGGGCCTCCTGGAGGAACCGCTCCCCGGCCTCGGCGCTCAGCTCGACCGGAGTGCGGATGACCTTGATGGCGCGCTCCTGGTCGAGCAGCCGGTGCCGCGCCTTGTAGACCGCCCCCATCCCCCCCTGCCCGATGCGCTCCAGGATCTCGTACTTCGCCTCGATAGACTCGCGCAACGTCGGCATGACCTTCCCTCCGTCCCGTCGGGACTTTTCCAGTATACGAGGATGGGAGGCAGAGCGTCAGGCAGCCGTGAAAATCAACCACCTGGTGGTTGAATTTCAACCACGTCATGGTTGAAAATCAACCACATGATCCGACGCAACCTGACCGCGCCGCTCCTGGAGGCCCTCTCCGACACGCCTGTGGTGCTGCTGAACGGCGCCCGGCAAGTCGGCAAGAGCACGCTCGTCCAGAGCCTGACGGATGGCTACTCTGCCCAGTACTTCACCCTGGACGATGCGACCGTGCTCTCGGCGGCGTCCGGAGATCCGGAGGGGTTTCTTGCGGGTCTCGACGGCCCGGTGATCCTGGACGAGGTGCAGAGGGCGCCGGATCTGTTCCTGGCGATCAAGGCAGCCGTCGACCGTGATCGCCGTCCGGGACGCTACCTGCTGACCGGCTCCGCGGACGTCTTCCTTTTGCCTCGGATCGCCGAGTCCCTGGCCGGGCGCATGGAGGTGCTGACGCTCTGGCCGCTCTCCCAGGGAGAGATCGAAGGCGTCCGCGAAACCTTTGTGGACGCTCTCTTCGCGGCCAGATTCCAACCCCCGAGCCTACCCAGGCTCGACCGCGGCGAGATCCTGGACCGCGCCCTGATGGGCGGCTATCCGGAGTTGCTCAAGAGGGCCTCGGAGGCCCGAAGGCGCGCCTGGTTCAGGTCGTACACGACGACCATCCTGCAGCGGGACGTGCGCGATCTCTCGGACGTCGCGGATCTCACCTCCCTGCCGCGGCTGCTCTTGCTCCTGGCGGCGCGCTCCACGACGCTCCTCAACTACGCGGAGCTCTCGCGCAGCAGCGGCCTGCCCGCGAGCACCCTGAAGCGCTACTTCGCGCTGCTCGAAGCCACCTTCCTCGTGCGCCTGCTGCCCGCCTGGTCGGAAAACCTCTCGAAAAGGCTGGTGAAGTCGCCCAAGCTTCTCCTGACCGACACCGGCCTGTTGACAGCCGCGCTCGGCCTGAGCCGCGACCGGCTCGACGAGGAGCCCCAGCTAGCGGGTCCCCTCCTGGAAAGCTTCGTGCTCATGGAAGTCCGCAAGCAGGCGACCTGGAGCGAGACCCGGCCGGAGCTGTTTCACTACCGCACCCAGACCGGGCAGGAAGTGGACCTCCTCCTGGAGGATGCCCGTGGCCGCATCGTCGGCATCGAAGTCAAGGCCAGCACCACAGTCCAGGAGCGGGACGTCCGCACCCTGCTCGAGCTCGCCGAGACCCTGGGCAAGCGCTTCGTGCGGGGAGTCGTGCTTTACACGGGCGAGCGGGCGGTGCCGTTCAGTGAGAAGGTCATGGCTCTGCCGATGGCGGCGCTTTGGAGGTGAGGGAGGGTTCTAAGATGACAATGTTTGAGGAAGCGATCAGTCAAATCGAGGGCGCCTACAGCGACCTCGGTCATTCTCTGGGCTGGCGTTTCTTGTACTCGCCAATCAGTACCCTTTCAGCCAGCACGCGCCTTCTGCTGGTCGGCCTTAATCCCGCAGGGAGAGAGCATCACATCTGCAGGAGTGTCGAGAAGGGCAATGCCTACCGCCTTGAGAAGTGGGGGAAAGAGGAGTCGTTGAACGCGCTGCAGGTCCAGATCGGCCACCTTTTCGAGATACTCGCGCGCAAGGTAGGACAGGCTCCTGATGGGCTCATGGACTCGACCCTGACCTCCAATTTCTGCCCTTTCCGTTCCCCTTCATGGGAAGAGCTTCATGAGAAGACAAAGTCCATTGAGTTTTCCCGCAAGCTCTGGTCATGGCTTCTACCCGAGCTCTCGCCCTCGGCCATCATCTGCTTGGGTTCTGATCCCTTCATACACTTCAGGGAGGTGCTGCTCAGCCTCGGCGGAGTCGAGCACCAGCACCGGCGGGAGAGGAGCGAGTGGGGTAACGTCACCTACGGAGAGAGCCATATCAAGCTCCAAAGCAGAGATGTCCTGCTGCTTCGGCTTCCGCACCTCTCGACCTATAAGATTTTCACCAGACCTGAATGCGCCGCTACCGTGGAAAGCTTCACTGACAGGATTGCAGAGGCCATGCTGGCAACCTTCGGCCACCGTGGTCAAATCGCGCTGGAGTTGGATCAGGAGACTCTTCAGAAATTCCGGGGATAAGTCCCCTGATCCAGCTCGCTCCTAAAGGTCCAGACGTTCTCTCCAACAGATCTGTTGACAACGGATCTGTTGTCCCGCCGGAAGACCGCCTGCACCAGGAGGTGCTGCCTCTCCAACTGCAGCGGTCGGCATCCAACCACGTTGAGGAGAGCATCCCCCTTGTTCCTCCGCCTCTCGCGCTCGTCGTGCTACCGCCAAACTGAAGGTAGACGGGCGTCGATCGTTGGGGAGCCTCTGCCCATCGTTGACGAACCCTCTGGACCGAGTCTGCGCGTCAGGTTCTCGTTGGGGAACGGTTCCCCTTCGATTCTCCGCCT
>JBJMGZ010000431.1:0-9299 GCA_045807605.1 Thermoanaerobaculia bacterium
TTGGGTAGAGACGCCCCAGCACGCTGGCACGACCCTGCCGGGTGAACACAGTCGGGGCGTCTCCCCACGGTACGACCGGTTCTCACCGCCGGTCCTGTCTGCGCAAGAAACCGCATTCCCCTCTGCACGGAGCGTGGCCCGCGTTGGTGGTCGTTGGTGCCATGGAGACGCCCCGACGGCGGTGTACCCGGTCGATTCGTGGTCGCGGACTGGGGCGTCTCTACCCGGAACCGGAAACGCCTCTCGCGACCGATGCATGATCAGGCGCGACAGTGTATTCTTCCCAGGTCATTTCCATCGGGAGGGCATTGCGTGGAGCCACTGTTGTTCAGGAACCGGTTCCGGGTTCCTTCGACCCGGTTGCGGGGTTGGGACTATCGCTGGCCCGGTGTCTATGCGGTCACGATCTGTGTGAAAGGGCGGGTATGCTGCCTGGGCGAGGTCGTCGAGGAAGATGTAGCGCTCTCACCGATTGGCGTGATCGTCGCGGAGGAATGGTTGGCGATTCCCCGGACGCATCCCCAAGTGATCCTGGATGAATGGATCATCATGCCGGACCATGTGCACGGTATCCTGACCTTTCAGGCTCAGGAATGCCCGGCCCCGGAAAACGGCCTGCCTGCCGGGTCACTCGGGGCGGTGGTGGGGCAATTCAAACAGAGGACCACCAAACGGATCCGGGCGAGGCGGCGGCCTGACTTCTTCTGGCAGGAGCGATACTTCGATCAGATCCTCAGGAGGGAGGATGACCTGGAAAGCTACCGCGCGTACATCCGCGAAAATCCCAGCCGGTGGTCGCTCGCTTGACAGGTAGGGCTCGACCCCTCAGCTCTTCCCCCGCGGCAGCGTGAGCACCGCGAGCGCTCCTCCCTCGGGACGATTGGTCACCGCGATCGTCCCGCCGTGCGATTTCGCCACCTCCTGCACGAAGTTCAGTCCCAGGCCCGTGCTCTTCTTGCCGGTGTCGGGGCGGCCCAGCGAGTAGAAACGTTCGAAGATCCGGTCGAGGGCGTAGTCGGGGATTCCGGGGCCCTGGTCCATGACGGAGATCGTCAGCCGGTCGCGCTCGTTGACCACGGTCACGCTCACGGTCCCGCCGCTCGGGCTGAACTCGATCGCGTTCTGCACGAGGTTTTCGAGCGCCTGATACAGAAGGAACGGGTTGCCTTCGAGGACCGGCCGGTCCGGGAGCGCGGTCTCCATCTTGACGTTCTTGCCGGCCAGCAGGGGCTCGTGGCTTTCGACCACGGTGCGCACCATGGCGCTCAGGTCGACCGGCTCCATCTCCGGCTTCTCGCGGCGGTTTTCCAGCCGGGCGAGCTCCAGCATGCGATCCACGATGCGCGCGATGCGCTCGGCTTCGTTGCGGATGTTGGCGAGGAAGCGGGCCTGCTGCGGGGGAGGCATGCCCTCGTGCAGAAGCTCCGCCGCTCCGCGGATCGCGGAGAGCGGGCTCTTGAGCTCGTGCGTGAGCGTCTGGACGTACTCCTCGGCGTACTGCTTGCCTTCGAGCGCCTCCTGCATGCGGCGCAGCGCCAGGCCGAGGTCGGCGATCTCGGTGCGGCCGAGCTTGGGAAAGGACGGGTGCTTCCCCTGGCTGATGCCGTCCGCGTAGCGCGCGAGGCGATCGATGGGACGGGTCAGCCAATAGGAGAGGGCGAGGCTGAGCAGAGCCGCGGCAGCGACGGTGAGGAGCGCCGCGCGGACGAAGGCGGGCCGGGCGAGCTGCAGGAAGGCGTCGATGCTGGCGGTCGGCTCGACGAGGGTCAGCACTCCGGCCACGTGCTCATCGCGATAGATCGGGGCGCCGATGTAAAGCTCGGTCGAGAACGGATCGCCGGGATCCCGGAGCGAGGCCCGGGCGCCGTAGCGGCCGGCCAGGGTGAGCTTCACGTCGTGGAACCGGCTGTAGTCCTCGCCCACCGCTCCGGGATGGCGCGTGTCGAGCACGACCTGGCCGGAAGCGTCGGTGATGTAGACCTGCAGATCTACTTTTGATTTTTCGAGGTCGTAGATCCGGGCGGACAGCTTGCGGGAATGGGCCCTGTGCAGGGAAGCGTCCAGGTCGGCGAGGTCGAAATCCGGCCGCGTCATGTCCTGCTCGATCCGGCTCGCGAGGAGGTTGGCCGCGTCGACGAGCGGCTCTTCCATGCTCTCCAGGTAGCGCGTGCGCAGCGTCGTCCAGATCCAGTCGGTGGTGAAGTAGAGACAGGCCGCGAAGATGGCGAGGTAGAAGAGAAAGATCCGGAAGCCGAGCTTCATAAGCCTTCCTTGAGCGAGTAGCCGGTGCCGCGATGGGTGGCGATCGGATCGGCGTCCGGCCGGATGTCCCGGAGCTTGGCCCGCAGGTTCTTGACGTGAGCGTCGACGGTGCGGTCCAGGCTCGCCTCGGGCGCGTCCCAGACGAGCTCCAGGAGCTGGTCGCGGCTGTAGACGCGGCCGGGCTTTCTGAGCAGGACGCAGAGCAGCTTGTACTCGTAGCGCGAGAGCTCGAGCGGCATGCCGAAGTAGGAGATCTGTCGCTTTTCCTCGTCGAGCGCGAAGGCGGTCTTCGGAGACGGCGGAGGCGGATTGCCTCCGCCCTGCCGGGTCCGCCGGAGGACCGCTTTGGCGCGGGCCGCGAGCTCCCGCGGGCTGAACGGCTTGGTCACATAGTCGTCCGCTCCGAGCTCGAGCCCGACGACGCGGTCCACCTCGCCGCTGCGCGCCGTGAGAAAGATGACCGGCACGTCGTGACGCTCGCGGATCCTCCGGCACACCTCGATGCCGCTCATGTCCGGCAGGCCGATGTCGAGGACCACCAGCGCCACGGGTTGCTGGTCGAGCAGCTCGACCACGCCGGCTCCCACCTCCAGGCGCTGGCACCGGAACCCTTCCGATTCGAGCGCGTACTGGATCGTGTCGGCGATCGCCGGCTCATCCTCGACGACCAGGATCGTCGGTTTGTCCATCTCGCGTTCTCCAGAGCACAGCTACCAGGATCAGGACGGTCAGAGACACCATCATGGCATGTTCGACGAACCGCTCGCCGGAGGCGCCGTTCAGGAGCGGCACCGCCACGGTCATCCCGAGATAGGCGCCAGGGACCAGGACGGCCGCGGCGAGCCTGGAGCGGGCGCCTTGCGAAGTCAGCCTGTCGAGGAGGCAGAAGAGGCCCCAGAGAGCGCCCAGGTACAGGACCGTGCCGAGAAGCCGGTGCTCCTGCTCCCGCGTGAGCCACGTGACGGGACCGATCCGGTACAGCTCCACGGCGGCCAGGATGCGCAGCGTGTTGACCGCGATCGTGACCGCATAGGCCCCGAGGAGCGAGGCGAGCCACCAGGCCAGCCGCTGGCCGGGGGAGCTCAGCCGGTGAGCGAAGCCGAGCACGGAGACGACCAGCACGAGGATCAGGAAGTTGACCCCGGCGCAGACCGGAGCGATCCGGTAGGAGCCGTCCGGCGGTATCCAACCGGAGCAGCCGGAGCAGCCGGCGCCGGGGCTCCATATGAGCGTCTCGCCGCGCAGCCAGCCCACGGCGCGGGCCGTCGGCACGAGGATCCACGAGAGATCCCCGGCCGAGGCCCGGCTGTAGGACAGCTTCAGACCGTACGCCGCGAGCAGCGCAGCTCCCCAGGAGACCCAGGGAAGACGTTGCTTCACAGCGCGACCCGCCGCCGCAGCCACGACGTCAGGCAGAGGAGCAGGAGGACGAGGGCCAGCAGGAGCGGCAGCTCCGGCTCGGGAACGGCGACGGCGCTGTCCTCGACGCCTTGCGGCAGGGGCAAAGGCTGGCCTACGTTCTGCGCCTGGCCGTCCGGATTCCGGACCACCTCATGCACCGCGATGAAGGAGGTGTACGCGGTCAGCAGCTCGTAGTTCAGGCCGAGCTCCGTGATCGCGAGGCGGGTCTCGTCGTCGTCGGAGCCGCCGTCCGAAAGACGTTTCACCTTCTCCCGCGCCCACAGGTAGCGCAGCACCCGGTTGTCCTCCGAGGGCGCGGCCTCGGCCACGTCGAAAACCTTTTCATATCCACCCTCGCCGCCCACGCCGGTGACGCGGATCGTGCCGGAAGGTTGTCCGCGCCACTTGCCGAAGACCACGAGCGGTCGGTCCGCGAACAGGTCCGGGATCGACAGCGGCTCGACATCGTAGATCTCGAAGCCCTCGGTGTCGACCGCGATGTCCGTGAGCGCCGGCGATTTCACATACTCCTGGAAGCTCTTCGCAACGGATTTCGCCTCGACGGCGTCGATGGCGACGAACGGCTCGCCCTGCCCGGCGCGCGCCATGCCTTCGATGAGGTGGCGGTTGACGGAGCCGCCGATGCCGAAGGCGAACAGGTTCGAACGGTTGAGGTTCTCCCGGATCTTCTCGAAGACCTCGGCCTCCGCGTCGATGAAGCCGTCGGTGACAACGATCGTGATGCGCGAAACGCCTTCCTCTCCAGGCAGCGCCAGCGCCTCGTCCAGGGCCTGGCCGAGCTCCGTTGCGCCGCCTCCCTGCTCGCGCTCGATTTCGGCGATCGCCTGGTCGACGTTCCCGGGTGTGGCGGGCAGCGATCTCGGCGCGAGCCGGCGCGAGCCGCCCGCGAACAGGATCACGTTGAAGCTGTCGGTGGGGCGAAGGCCGCCGACGAGCTCACGCATCAGGACCTTGGCCGTGTCGAGCGGAAAGCCGACCATCGATCCGGAGACGTCGAGGACGAAGATGTACTCGCGCGGCGGGATCTGCGCCAGCTCTACGCGCTGCGGCGGCTGCACCATCAGCAGGAAAAAGTTCTCGTCCTTGCCCGGATAGAGCAGCAGGCCGGTCTCCACCTGCTGGCCCTGCAGCCGGTAGCGCAGGATGTAGTCCCGGTTGCCGCCGTCCGCCTCTTCCGGATCGAGCGTGACCCGCGCCGAGCCGTCCTTCTCCCAATCGACGAAGGTCTTGTGGGATGGGCAGACCACCTCCTGGAGCGGCATGCCGGCCGCGACGCGCGTCTCGATCTTGAATGTGGAGGAGGGGGGCTCGCCCTGGTGCAGGTACGGGCTCTTCACCCAGCCCTCCTGCTGCATCTCCTCGGGCTGACCCGCCTCCCCCCGATACCGCGGGCCGACGACCGTGGGGTAGACGAACTCGTAGGTGCCGTCGGCCGGCACGAGAAGCTCGCTGTAATGAAGCTCGACGCGGATCTCATCCTGCGGCATGATGTTGGCCACGTTCATGCTGAAGACGTTGGGCCTCTGCTGCTCGAGGAGCGCCGCGCTCTTGCCCTCCTTCTTGGCCTGCTCGAACTCCTGCTGCGCGCGCTGCTTCTCGCGGATCCTGGCCCGGATGCGATGCTCGCCGACCTGCAGCGTCATGCCATGCACCGCGGCCCGGGTCGAGGCCGGGAACACGTACTTCGCATTCAAGGGGTGGGTGCCCTCGTTGCGGTAGACCTGCGTGACCACGACGTCGGCGATGACGCCCGCGATGCGGACGTCGGCCCTCGTCTCCTTGAGGGGCAGCCGGTCGACCTCGGGATCGCCGTTCTCGACGAAGAAGTACGGCGACAGAGTTTCGTCCGCGTCCGTCCCATCGGCGGCGCCGGGGCGTGCAAACACGAGCGCCAGCCAGAAAACCAGGGACACAGCCTTCCACGCGTTCATTGGGTTCCTCCTGGGCAGGCGGAATGCCTTGCCACAGGAGGAGCATGACGTTCATAGATGGAGGCCGTATGAACCGGCGATGAAGTTCCTGTGCGATTTTTGGCCGCGAGGCGTAGAATTCCGGAGCGATCCGTCTGTACAGAAGGCCAACGACGTTGCGCCGGAGGGCACATGATCAGAATTCTCGAAGTGGGGATCGGCCTCGCCCTGGTGTTCACCCTGGTCGCCCTGATCTGCTCGATCGTCAACGAATGGATCTCGGCGATGGTCGAGAAGCGGGGGAATCTGCTCTGGGAGGGGATCGAGAACCTCGTCGGCCAGGAGCTTCGAGGTGACATCTGCGGTCATCAACTGATGCAGGGCCTCGTCCGCAAGCAGACGTGGTTCGACGCCATCCTCGAGCGGATTCTGCCCGGGATCAACCGCGCGAAGCCTTCCTATGTGCCCACCGAGATGTTTGTCACGACGCTTCTGGACGTCCTTGGAGCGCGGGCCGCCGGCGGAAGCCCCCAGGCTCTCGGACAGCTGCCGACCACGTTCGCGGGGCTTCAGACCGCCATTGAGAACGCGAACGGCGTCCCGGACAAGGTCAAGCAGGCTCTCCTCGCCCTCGTCAACAACGCCGGCAGCGCCGCCGCCGATGAGCTCGCCAAGGCCAAGAAGTACATCGGCGACTGGTTCGATGCGGGCATGGACCGGGTGAGCGGGTGGTACAAGCGCTGGAGCCAGCTCATCCTGATCCTGGTCGGCCTCGGGGTCGCGTTCTTCCTGGGCGTGGACTGCATCGCCATTGCCAAGCGCCTCTGGTCCGATTCGTTCGTGCGCGAGCAGGTGGTCCAGGCAGCGGATGAGTTTGTGGCGCAAAACCAGGAGAATCCGCGGTTGACCCAGGAGCGGGCTCCCGCCGCCGCCGGCGAAACCGGCGGCGCTGGCCAAGCCAGCGACATCCCTTTGACCACGGAGGCGGAGGCGGAGACGGCCGAAGAGCTGGCAAAGGAGAAGCTCAAGGAGATTCAGGTCTTCCAGAACCAGCTCGAGGCCCTGTCGCTCCCCCTGTCCCCCATGACCGGCCTGCGGGAGGAGTACAAGAGCCTCCACCAAGGAGCCGAGGCCTCGCTTCCGCGGATGTTTGGCTGGTGGCTCTCGCATCATCTGCTCGGCTTCGTTCTGACGAGCTTCGCAGCCTCGCTCGGCGCGCCGTTCTGGTTCGACCTGCTCAACCGGTTCGTCAACCTGAGGAATACCGGCAAGAAGCCGGAGGAGCTGCCGGCGAAGCCCTGAGCCGTAACTTCCTTTCGTTTCGTACGCCTCACCCCGTAAGGAGGTGGAACATGGCGCCGCCGACCAGAGATACGGGGATTGTCACCGTTGCCGCCATTCGCGAGGCGAAAGGCAGGATCCTGATCCGGCTACGGGAGGCCATGGAACAGGGCCGCGCCGTGAGAGTTCGGCTGCCGTCGGTGGAGAGCGGCGTCATCGAGGATGTCGAAGCTCCGCTGTCCTGAAAGGACACCAGGGACACCAAGGACAGCAAGGACACCAAGGACAAAGCCGGACTTCATGTCCTTGCGGTCCTTGGTGTCCTTGGTGTCCTTTGAAGCTCCCGGGCTATGTCGACGATCGCAGGATCTTTAGGCTACCGCCTCGATGTCGTGTCTCAGGGAACTACGATTTCAATGTGTGCACTCGTCTTACCCTGCGGCACCACGCGCCGATCGAACGTCAGGAGCGTCGCGCCATTGGCTTCGGCGATCCCAAGCAAGTAGGCATCCGTCACCTGCTGATGCCCGAAAATCTGACGGAATACGCGTGCCGTTTGGGGCAGCGCAGGCAAGGTTTCCAGATAAACATGCTGCTGATCGCGGGTCAGATCGGCGAGCAAGGCGACTGCCTCGGCCGGAGTCTTGTGCACCTCCACCACCTGCGGATTGGAGGACAGGCGCACGAAACCGAGCTGGGTCAGGGCACACGTTGCCCACTGCGGGACCGGTCGCCGTTCGAGGCGCATCAAGATCGCGGTATGGAATTGGTGATTCGGCCAGGCCAGTGCGAGCAGGGCATTGACATCCAGCAGAAGCGGCCGGTTCTCAGACGATGCCATCCTCGTCGAGGGCTTTCTGGACGCGCGAGGCCGGAATCATCGGGGTATTCGGCGGCACCTCGAAGACAGGAAAACGAGAGATCCTCTTCGCGGACCGCTTCGCCCTTGGTCCAGAGGAGCGGAGTGCCTGCCGAGCCATCTCGGACAGCACACGGCCGAGCGGCTTGCCGGTCGCCTGTGCGAGCGCCTGTGCAGCTTCGTATACGTCGTCGTCGAGAGTGACGGTCGTCTTCATCGTCGAGATGATACGCCCGATGCAGCCGCATCGGCAATCAGTCAGGATGTCGAGCCCAGCGTCTGGGTCAGCAACGCGTTGACCAGCTTGGGGTTGGGCTTGCCGCCGACCTCCTGCGCCGCCTGTTTCATCACCTGCGCCATGAGGAAGCCGAGGACGCCGGTCTGGCCGGAGCGGTAGCGCTCGACCTCCTTGGGATGGGCGGCGATCACGCCCTCGACGACCGGCTGGAGCTGGGGGCGCATCTGTTCGAGCAGCTCCAGCTCCTCCGGAGAGAGCGGCTCGGGGGCCTTCTCCGTTGCCTCCTTTGGGACCTTCTCCTTCTTCGGTTCTGGTGCTCGGACCGCAGCAGGCTTCTGCCCTTCCGGCGCCCACGAGTCCCGGAGCGGGACGATGCGGTTGAAGACGAGACGATCGGGTTTCGAATCGACCGGATCGCGGAAGAAGTAGCCCTGCCGCTCGAACTGCAGGCGCTCTCCCAGGGCCGGGTCGGCCGCCGCCGGTTCGAGGCGGCTTTCGGTTAGCGTTTCGAGGGAATCCGGATTGAGGGTGGCCTCGAAGCCCTCTTCGGCCAGGTCGGGCCGCTCGACCCGGAACAGGCGGTCGTAGAGCCGCACCTCGACCGGCACCGAGTGGTCGGCGGAGACCCAGTGCAGGGTGCCCGGCACCTTGCGGCCATCCGGCGCCGAGCCGCCGCGGGTGGCGGGATCGTAGGTGCAGCGGACCTCGACGACCTCGCCGGTCGCAGGGTCCTTGACCACGCTCTCGCAGCGGACGAAGTAGGCGTAGCGCAGCCGCACCTCGCGGCCGGGAGAGAGGCGGTGGAAGCCCTTCGGCGGGACTTCCGCGAAGTCGTCCCGCTCGATGTAGAGGACGCGCGAGAACGGCACCTTCCGCTCCCCCTCCCTGGGCACGTCGCGGGGGTAGAACGGCGCGTCCAGCTCCTCGACCTGATCCTCGGGGTAGTTCTCGATCACCAGCTTGAGAGGCCGCAGCACGCAGAGCACGCGCGGCACCTGGGGGTTCAGGTCCTCCCGCTGGCAGTGCTCCAAAAAGGCGACGTCCACGGTGCTGTTCGCCCTGGCGACGCCCACCCGGTCGCAGAGGTCACGGATCGCGGCGGCGGTGAAGCCGCGGCGGCGCATGCCGGCGATCGTGGGCATGCGGGGATCGTCCCAACCCGCCACGAGCTTGCGCTCGACGAGCGACAGGAGCTTGCGCTTGCTCATCACCGTGTAGGTGAGGTTCAGGCGGGCGAACTCGGTCTGACGCGGCGGCTCGGGGAAGGGCAGGGTGTCGACCAGCCAGTCGTAGATCTCGCGGTTGTTCTCGAACTCCAGGGTGCAGA
>JBJMGZ010000432.1:0-6602 GCA_045807605.1 Thermoanaerobaculia bacterium
CCTGGCCCGGGCCGTCTCTCGACGATGCCGAGATCGCCGAAGCGATGGATCATCGTGTCGATCTGCCCGGAATTGTCATAGTCGGGTCCGAGGAAGCGATACCAGACCGCGCGCTTCTGGAATTCGAGCCATCCCTCGGGCGGCGGAGAGCTCATGATCTTCTTGTACGTCTCCTCGGTCAGCACCTGGTTGGGGACGCGCTGCGGCCAGAAGGTGGGCAGATAGGGATCGTACTGGGGCACGTAGCCGGAGCGGCAGCTCGCCGAGTCGGTTTGCCACGGCACGGCCATCCAGCGGGTGAGGTCCCCGGGGGCCTGGAAGTAGAGCGGACCGCCGACGGTCGGGTTGCCGTCGCTCTGGGAGTACACCTGCTCCGGCAGGAGAAAGTCGCCGTAGTCGGTCCTGGCCCCTCCGGCCTTCCAGTGCCGGATGCGGAAGGGCTCCGTGTACATCGTGTAGTTGCGCATCGGCCAGGTCATCTCGCAGCCGGGATGGAACGGGCCGCCGAGGCAGAATTCCATGGCAGCGCGGTCGAGCGTCGCCGGCTGCTCCTCGAGCGGCACTTGGTCGATCGCGACCGGATGCTCGGGCGGCCCTTCCCAGTCGGCCTCGAAATCCCCCGCGGCCCACTGGCCGAGGTATTGATACATCAGCTCGGTGACCGGCATGTAGGCATTGGGGTTGACGTTCGAGAGCGTCACCGCGTCGCCGTAGTAGACGGGCCACTGGCCGATGCTGATGCCCGCGCTGAAACCCGTGTTGTTGGGCACCGTGAGGTTGAGGTTGGAGTTGAGCTGCTGCGGATAGCGGAACTGGTTGAAGATCTGCCGCCGCCGCTCTTCGAAATCCTTGCCGGGCGCGGAGAGCACGTCGAGCTGGCGCAGGAACTCGTTGGGCGCCCGCCAGCCGAATTCGTTGAAGAACCCCTGGTTGACCCACTCCGTCGTGCAGAAGCGCTCGAGGATCGGATAGATGTCCTGAGTGAACGAAGGCTTTTTTTTCTGCTCCCACCAGTTGCCGATGTAGGTGTTGGCGAGGATGTCGTACATGGTGACGACGCCGAGGAGGTCCGGCGCGTAGTTGGGCGGTCCCACGACGACCCAGGCCGGCTCGGCGCGGAGCTCCCGGCCGTCGAGGTGCACCGTGGCGCAGACCGGTCCGTCGCTGACGTCGTCATGCCAGCCGTCGTTGTTGGCGAAGGTGTAGGGCTTGTCCCCGGGTGCCGCGGAGCGCGACACGCCGTGTCCGCCGAGGAAGATCAGCCGTCCTGCCTCGTCGGTGGCGAGCTCTCCCAGGTAGACCTTCTGATCGAAGAAATCCCCGACCAGTTGGTAGCCCTCGCCGCCCTGGCCCACGCCTTCGATCGAGCAGAGCGGCGGCGTGATTTCGAGCTTCTTGCGCTCCGCGCCCTGGATCTGGGCATTGCGCCGCCCGACGGGGACGGCCTCGGGGATGTCCATGGCGGTGGTGAACTGATACCACGCCGCCTTCTTGTTGGCGACCTCGACGGTCCACTCGATGCGGGCATCGGCGGCGGTGATCTCGCGGACCACGCGGCCCTGCGCGTCGAGGCCGTAGATGCGGAAGCGGGCGGCTTGGCGCTTCAGGGCCCCGCTCGCGTCGCGGTAGAAGCCCGGCGGCTTCGGATCGGGGTAGGGCACTTCCGGCCCGATGAAATACTCGTCCTTGCTGTTTCCGACGCGGGCGATGCCGATGCCCGGATGAATGGCGACGCTGACGATCTCGGATTGGCTCATCTTTCCTCCCGGCTACATGCCCGCGTTCACGACGGTGATGTCGAACCAGTAGATCGATTGCACCTGCACGGTGAAGCTGGGATCGCCGACCCCGCCGAACTCCACGTGATAGGTCGTGCCCGCGGTCAGCGGGCTCGCCGACGGCAGCGTCCCCGGCGTGTAGGGGACGGTGGTGAAGTCGATCGGGGCACCGGCCATGAGCTGCGACATCTCGAGCCAGGCCGGCGGAGCGGCGAGCACGGCCAGGTTGTCGAAGTCCTTGAGCTTGGTCAGGAAGTGCGCCACGTAGGCCCCGGTCTCGTCGCCGAACAGGATATAGGGGAGCGGGTTCGGGTAGTCCTGGGAGTAATCGAAGTGCCGGAAATAGACGAGCCTCTGCACGGTGACCGTGGTGTCCGCGACGATCGTCGTGGAGCTCTGGAGGTTGTCCGAGATCCGGGTGATGGAGCCCGTGAGCGAAGTCACCTGGCCGATCTGGACCTGGGGCAGCGTGAACAACTGGTCCGGCGGTGGGGTCTTGCCGATTCCGTTGTTGAAGACCCAGACGAAGCCGGTGGGGTTCTGCTCCACGTCCTGGACGTAGGCGGACATCGCATCCGCGGGCAGGGTCACCGTGAAGATCATCTGGTAGGAATGGTCCTCCATGGCGAACTGGGCCGAGTGATAGAAGAAGACCGTGCCGGTCCCGAGCATGAAGAATCCATGGCTGGTCGGCGTGTCCTGGCTGGGATTGCTGGTGGGCGTCATGCTCATGGTGTTCAACAATGGGTTCATGGTTGCTCTCCTAAGGCTCCTGGGAAGGGGTCCAATCTCTTGAGGTGATGCGAGCCTGGAGAAAATTGCAGCGGGACCTGCAGGACCCGCGGCGAGGGGCTCAACCCTCGCCGTGGGTGTGGGTCTCATTGGGTCTCGCGCAGCGCGACCTTCTGCGACAGCTTGCCGCCCTTCACGCTGTCGTAGCTCACCGTGATGTCGCCCTCTCCCTGGACCAGGAAGAAGAGGATGCGCGTGGAGAGGCCTTCGACGCCGGGCACCATCAGGCGCTCGGGACGGTGCTCCTGAAGCTCGACCTTGTCGAGGTACGGGTCGTCCACGAGGCCGCTCGAGAGCACCTTGGCTCCGCTGACGGTCGCGATGTCCTGACGGTGCAGCCTGCCGTTCACCGCCGCCGCGGTCATCGAGGGGATGGCGCGCTCGTTGAGCACCGGCAGCTCCACCCGCCACAGGCGGTCGCCGACCTTTTTCACCGCTGCGCTGCCGAAGGAGAGCTTCGGCAGGTGCCAGGCGTTCAAGAGCACGAAGGCGTTGCTGCGGTGCGTCTCGTCCTCCATCAGCCAGCCCTCGGGCACGCGGCCCACGTCGCGGCGGAAGCCTCCCACCTCGATCTTCCCGTACTGCGGATGATCGAAAGGTTTCCAATCCACCCACTGGCGGCCGAGGGCGAGGAGGTCGTTGAACTTCATCAGCTCTTCCTGGGTGGTGTTGCCATCCTTGTCGAAGTCGGCGGGCGGGTTGTACATCTCGTTGGTGAACGCCAGCGCGCCCATGAGGCCGTAGAAGTGATCGGTCGTGGCGCCATGGACGGTGTAGAGGTCCTTCCACGAGATGAAGTAGTGATAGCCGGGGAGCAGCTTCTCGCCCTCCTTGCCGATCAGGTCGTAGGCCTTCAGGTCCTGCGGCGAGTAGGGCGGATCGGCCTTGGCGCCGGGGCCGCGCAGGATCATCTGGCCGTTGTTGTGGTAGCTCTGCACGGCCGCCACGTTGGGATGCTGGAGCGCCCACAGGGCGATCGATCTCGTCTCCGGGATCGACAGTGGATACGCGCCCGCGCCGGCCTGCACGTAGCCGGGCTGCCAGGAGTAGCCCCACGTGCGGTTGGGATCGACGTAGCCGACCGTGTCCTCGTTGACCCGGCCGTCGCCGTCGTTGTCGAAGCCCTCGCTGCCGAGCACGATCCAGTCGCCGAGCTCGCCGGGCTCGACGTCCACGAGGAGCCGCGGGTCCTTGGGGTCCTGCCTCTGCGTGCCCTGGCCGAGCGGGACCTTCTTGCGCATGACGGTGATGTAGCCGTCGCCGTCCACGTCGTCGAAGCCGTCCTCGTCCACGAGGCCGTCGCGGTCGTCGTCGACCGGCACCATCACGGTACGCGGGAAGTCGGCGTCGGAAGGTCCCTTGAACCAGAGAGCCCGGCCATCGGGATTGACCACGGGCAGGACGTAGAAGACCGAGCGGTCGAGCATCTCGGTCACGCGCGGCAGCCGACCGTAATTCTTGAGGAGGTAGTCCACGGTGTAGAGCGCGGCCTCGGCGCCCTGCACCTCGTTGGCGTGGGTGTTGCCGTCGATGTACATGGCCGGCTTCGACAGCTCGGGGCCGGTCGCCGGGTTGGTGATCGCGATCATCCAGAGGTCGCGGCCCTGGATGGTCTTGCCGATGCTTTCGAGGCGCGTCCACTTCGGGTACGCGGCGGCATAGCCCTTGAGGGCATCCACGATCTGCTCATAGGTGTTCAGGCGGTTGAACGCGGGGGCCGGAGGGGTCCCCTGCGGCTGGATGGGCTCCGCCGCGAAGGCGGGAAGCGCGAGCAGCGCCAGGATTGCGAATGTGGATTTCATGGTGATCATTCCCCCTTCCCGACGGTGGCGGTCTTCTGATCGCGGCCGGCGTTGTCCGTGGTCAGGTCGACCACGATCTTCGCGCCGGGCTCGGCGCGCACGAGCCACTCGCCCGCGAGGCTGCCGGTCGTGCCTTCGAGCCGTTCGGCCACGGCGAACGGATAGCCGGTCACCAGCTTTACGTCCTTGCCGGTCCGTAACGTGAGCCGCGCCGGCAGGTGCGCCCGCGCGCGCTCCGTCTGCTTCGTGTGCGTCGCGAGATAGCCGCGGTTGCCGGCCACGGCCTTGACCCGGTAGACGCCACCGCCCACGCTCTTGACGTCGAGCGACAGGATCTCCGCCCTGGCGAGCTTGCCGGCCAGGTCGAGCACCGTCTCGGTGTGGGCTGCGAGCGCGGGCTTGAGGATGGACATCGGCGGATTGAGCTCCACGAACGGATCGAGCCCGCCCACCTCGGCCTTCGTGCCGTCGGGCAGGGTGATTGGGGTCCAGGCCGCGAAGCCTCCCTGAGCATTGGCTTCGACCCAGGCCAGCACCTCGCGCTCCCGGGCTCCGGCCTCGCTCGGCTTACCCCCGCCGATATCGCCGCCGCTAGCCCCGCCGGCCCCCATCGACTTCATGCGCTCCACCATGCCCTTGGGATCGATCTGCCCGCCCTTCATGGAGTCGATCACCATCCTGGCGGTGAACTGGGCGGGCGCCTTGTTCTCCTTCAGGAAGGCGCCGATCTTCTCCTCGCCGAGCGCCATGAACTCCTCGCTCGTCATGCCCGCCACCTTGTCCAAGGTCAGGGCGTCGTCCTTGGCTTCGCTCTTTTTCTCGGCCTTGGGAATGCCCCAGACGTCGAGCTCCAGGGCCATGGCGCCGGCCTGGTAGTAGAGCCAGGGGGTGAGCCCGCCCCTGCGGTACTGGGCGCCGGGACGGTCGGCGGAAAGGCCCGCCTTCTTGAGCCGCTCCTTGTAGCTCTCGGCGAACTTGTCGAGATAGGCCTGATCGCCCGGGTCCACCTTGGTGGCGGCGCCGACGCCGAGGAACTGCTGCACCTGCTCCTTGGTGATGTTGTTCTGGCGCACGAACGGCAGGTTCTGGGCGACCTCCCAGATCTCGTCGATGGTGTACTGCCCCTCGGGATCGAAGCCCATCATCCCGGCTACATCCTTGGGCAGCGTGAATTTCTGCGTCCCCAGGTCGCCGCCGCCGCCGAGGCTCTGCGGCGCGGCGAGCAGGTTGTTGGCCGGGCCGTAGATCACCGCCAGGGCGACGTTGCGGCGGCCGAGCAGGAAGTCGAGCAGAGCCTTGGTCTCGGGCGCGTAGCTCGACCACGGGCCGGCCTCGGGCGTGGAGTAGGGGAACGCGTGCGGGAAGCCCTGGTCGGGCCAGACGCCGCCGGCGCCGTCCTCGTTGTACTCGCCGTCGCCGTCGTCGTCCCGGCCCTCGGAGACGACCCGCCAGACCCCGGCCCTCTCCTCCATGGAGTCCGCCTTGACGAGCACCCGCGGATCGGTGGTGTCGGCGAGCCAGCCGCCGGCCGGATCGAGGATCCGCATGCGGGTGATCATGCCGTCGCCGTTCAAGTCGTCCGCCGGGTCCTCGGCCTCGAAGCCGTCGAGATCGTGATCGATCTTCATGCCGTTGCCGCCGCGGCGGGCGCGCACCTTGGCGAAGATGGCGTCGTGCGCGTCCGGGTTGAGCGCGGGCGCGACGTAGAAGCTGTAGGTGGAGAGGAGCTGCGCCGCCGGGCTGCCGGCCGGAGCGGCCAGCAGGGTCTGGATCAGGTCGAGCGCGGCCTCGGTGCCGGCGTTGTGATAGCCGGCGATGTTGGCGCCGACGAAGACCGCCGGCCGGGTGTCAGGATCACCGCCGGGCGCCGCGATCCGGACCGCGTAGAGAGGCCGTCCGCCGGCCGACTTGCCGAGGGTGAGCAGCTCCACCTCGCGCTGGTTGCCCTTGGCCCAGGCCTGGAGCTGGCTCTCGACCTCGGCAAAGGAATGATAGTCCTGGTAGCTGACGGCGGCGCCTGCCGGACCTGCCAGGGTCAGGAGACCCAGGACCGCGGCTGCCCGCCAGCCGGAGAGCATTGCTTTCACGAGCACCTCCTGGAAACGGAATGGATGGGTACACCGGCTCCTGGAGAGCTATACGCCTGATTCGAGGGCGAGTTTCAAGAGTAGCTTTGCCCGCAGTGCGGCACCCTTTGCCGTGAGCCGGTATTGCTGCTTGCTGCTCTTTG